>CAIVBX010000206.1 GCA_903904275.1 uncultured Pseudomonadota bacterium | reverse complement strand
GTATTATAAGCATTAACAAATGAAATTTTGGATAAAATAAAACAATAAAAAATGCGATTTTTTAAGGGCGCGTTTTTTGGTTTTATCTTTGACGATAAACTTCACCTTAAATTTAAAACGGAACGATAATTCTAAAATTACCTCTAAATTGTTACAATTAACAAACAGTGTTGAAACCTACCGTATTATTGGTTATTTATGAAAGTTCAGAAAAAACTCCGCACCATGCGAGAATCTGAAAATTGGTTACAAGAAGAAATAGCAACTAGATTGAACATATCTGTAAATAGTTGTTTGTTGGTTTTTGGCTGGTAATGCGTAATCAACGCGGTTTTTCTCTCCTAGAAATTTTAATTGCCTTTTCAATTTTGGCTGTATCACTTGGTATTTTGCTAAAAATTTTCTCCTCTGGTGTCACCACAGCGCGTGTCGCTGATGAATACACAAACGCCGCACAAATTGCTAATAATTTAATCGCCAAAACAGGCGTTGAAACGCCGTTGAAAATCAGCGAAACATTAGGCACTGAAAATGACAGTTATCATTGGAAAGTGCGAGTAAATCCAAAAACGTTTTTGTCGCCTGAATTAGAAATGAAAGAGTTGCCTGTTGAATTATTTGAAGTCAATGTACAAGTTTGGTGGGGCGATGATGCAAAAACCGACGACCGTGTTTTGGAATTAACCACCTTAAAAATGGCAACCAAAAATGAATAATTTGAACGCGCCATTAGCAGAAAGAATGCGCCCACAAAATTTGCGTGATTACATTGGACAAGCACATATTCTTTCGGAAGGAAAACCGTTACAAATTGCGCTGACTTCGGGACGTTTGCATTCAATGATTTTTTGGGGCGCGTCAGGAATAGGAAAAACCACGTTAGCGCGTTTAATTGCAAAACAATCGAATGCCGAATTTTTAGCAATTTCAGCGGTTTTAGCGGGTGTAAAAGAAATCCGCGAAGCAATTGAACACGCAAAAACGATTCAACAATTTGAAAAACGGCGCACGATTTTATTTGTCGATGAAGTGCATCGTTTTAACAAATCTCAACAAGATGCGTTTTTGCCGCACGTTGAAGATGGAACGGTTTATTTTATTGGCGCGACAACTGAAAATCCGTCGTTTGCGTTAAATAATGCGTTGCTTTCACGAGCGCGAGTTTATGTTTTAAATTTGTTAAGTGAATCGGATTTATTGCAAATTCTGAATCACGCGCTGGCAGATGAAACGCATGGTTTAGGCAATTTGAAACTCGAAATTTCAGACGAAATTAAAATCCAATTCACGCAAGCGGCTGATGGTGATGCACGCCGATTGTTGAATTTATTGGAACTTGCTGCCGATGTTTCCTCCGCGCAGAATAGTGAAATCATTGATGAAACCATTGCTCAAGCGGTTTTAAACGGTGGCGTTCGTCGTTTTGATTCGCACGGCGAAGAATTTCATAATCAAATTTCAGCGTTACATAAATCTGTTCGAGGTAGTTCGCCAGATGCGGCGTTATATTGGCTTTGTCGCATGATTGATGGTGGTTGTGATTTAACGTATTTAGCGCGGCGAATTGTACGAATTGCGTCCGAAGATATTGGAAATGCTGACCCACGCGCGTTAGAAATTGCCTTAAATGCGTGGCAATCACAAGAACGTTTGGGCAGCCCAGAAGGAGAATTAGCATTAGCACAAGCTGTGATTTATATGGCGTGTGCGCCAAAAAGTAACGCGGTCTATATGGCTTATAACGCGGCAATGGCACACATTAAATCAACGGGAACGCTTGAAGTACCTGTGCATTTGCGAAATGCACCCACAAAATTGATGAAAGCATTGGATTACGGGAAACATTATCGTTACGCTCATAACGAACCCGATGCGTATGCGGCGGGAGAAAATTATTTTCCCCAAAATTTAAAAGGAATGCGTTATTATCAGCCCGTCGAACGCGGTTTAGAAATCAAAATTAAAGAAAAAATTGAACATTTACGCGAATTAGATGCTGCGTTTTTGAAAGCTAAAAATGCCGTTTAATTATCTAATTCACGCCACCGCTAAAAACGACCTTTAAAATTGTATTTTAACTTTTAAAACATTCGCTTAGAGGAGAATATCATGGGAGAAATTTTTGAAATTTCCGCATTTATGTTGGTGATTGCAACGATTGCCTTTGCGCCGTTAGCTTATTTCATTTATGTCTACACGAAAAAAGGGGATAGTCCGTTTGGTGATTTTGAACATCCTACACACGGACATTCTGTAATTGATGATTTAGCCGAAAAAGCAAAAGAAAAACTCACACATTGAAACTTAATGGCTAACGTTTCGCCATGAATCGTTAGCCATTTTACGTTTTACCAGCAATTTTTCGAGTAATAACTTCCACCTCGCTCGTTGCGATAATACTCGCGGCAATTATCATCATCGTAATCACGAGAACGATGTTGTTGACGTTCATAATTACGTTCACGGCGTTCAAGTTCATACTCACGTTGTCTTAATTGTTCTTCACGGATTTCGTAAGCGGACATCGAACGATTTGGATAAACGACCACAGGTTCATCGTTCCGCGTTGCACCATAAATTGCCGACCCGACAATTGCGCCACCGATAATGGCAGGTGCAACCCAATTATTTCCACCACGTCCGTAATGTCCGCCGTGTCCATGATGTCCGTATCTATCAGCATTCGCCAACATGGGTAATGCTAACGCAATAACCGCAATCGCTAATTTCGATTTCATAACCTTTTCCTATTTGAGAGAGTTAACGTTAGATAACAACAATTCACGCTGTAATTGTGCCAAGGCTTTTCCACGATGGCTCAATGTATTTTTCATTTCAAAATCTAATTCTGCCGCGCTGCAATCATAGTCTAAAACACCAAAAATTGGGTCATAACCAAAACCTTTTTCGCCAATGGTTTTTTCTAAAATAAAACCATCCCAACGTCCTTGCGCGATTATTGGATATGGGTCGTTTGCATGACGCATAAAAACCAACACGCAAACAAAATAGGCTTGACGTTTTTCAAGTGGTACACCGTTTAATTCGCGTAAAACTTTAGCGATATTTTCTGCATCGGTTGCATTTTCTCCCGCATAACGTGCTGAATAAATGGCGGGGTTATCATTTAATGCCGCAATGACTAAGCCTGAATCATCTGCAATCGCATGTAAATTTGATATTTTCGCAGCATGTCGAGCTTTCAAAATCGCATTTTCAACAAACGTTGTTCCCGTTTCTTCAATGTCAGAAACATGAAATTGTGTTTGTGGAATTAAGGTGTAATTTGGCAATAAGGCTTGAAGCTCTTTAATTTTTCCTGCATTGCCACTCGCTAAAACAAGAGAATTTGTGTTCATAAATTTTCAATTTGTTCTAAAAATTGGGATTCGTTGAGAATTGTAACGCCTAATTTCTTCGCTTGCGTTAATTTACTTCCAGCCGCTTCACCTGCCAAAAGATAAGTGGTTTTTGTGGATACTGAACTTGATACTTTCGCGCCCAATTTTTCTAATTTCGATTTGATTTCGTTGCGTGGCGAATTTAATGTTCCCGTTAAAACCCATGTTTGACCTGAAAATGGTTGTGATATTTCGTCCGATTCGATTTCATCCCACGTCACACCAGCGGCGCGTAAATCATCAACTAATTGATTTTGCGTGACATCATCAAAAAAAGTGCGAACGTTTGTCGCAGTCACTAAGCCAACATCGGGAACAGTTTGCAATGTTTCAACATCTGCTGTGCATAATTTTTCTAAGGTTTTAAAATGTCGCGCTAGATTCTTCGCGCCACTTTCACCGACTTCTGGAATACCTAACGCGGTTAAAAAAGTGGCAAATGTCGTTTTTTTAGAATTTTCGATTGCCGCGAGAATTTTGGTTGCATTTTTCTCGCCTTGTTTTTCTAAATTCGCAATATCGTCAATTTTTAATCTGTAAATATCAACAACGCTATTTAAAACGCCTTGTTCGCATAAAGCCTCAATCAATTTTGTTCCGAGTTGGCGAATGTTCATACAATTTCGAGAAGCATAGTATTTAATGCGTTCGGCAATTTGCGCTGCACATTTCAAACCGCCTGTACAACGAAAAGCCGCTTGATTTTCAATGCGTTTCACATCTGATTCACAAACTGGACAATGCGTTGGCATGATAATTTTTCGTCGCGTTTCACCTTCAGCAACAACTTTCACAACTTTCGGAATTACATCGCCTGCACGGTGAATTTCGACTTTATCGCCGATATACAAATTCAAACGCTCAATTTCATCCATGTTGTGCAAGGTGGCGTTGCTCACCGTTACACCACCAACAAAAACAGGTTCTAAACGCGCAACAGGTGTTAAAACGCCCGTTCTTCCAACTTGAAAATCAACCTCTAAAAGCGTTGTTATCATAATTTGTGCAGGAAATTTTCTTGCAATCGCCCATTTGGGTGAACGCGAAATAAAGCCCAATTTTTCCTGTAACGCCAAATCATCAATTTTATAAACAATGCCATCAATTTCCATCGGCAACGATTCACGCAACGATTCCATGCGTTGATAATCTTGCTCAAAATGATGTTCATTTGCTGAAAAATGCTGATTATGAGGATTTGATTTAAAACCCAACAAGGCAAAATAATCCAACATCTCAGAATGCGTTGAAAATTCACGTTCGCCCGAATACGCGCCAATACCATAAGGGATGAATTGCAAATTCCGTTCAGCGGCAATTTTAGGATTCAATTGGCGAATCGTTCCCGCCGCCGCATTTCGTGGATTGGCAAAAACACGACCATTTTCAATTTTTGCTAGTTCATTGATATTTTCAAAAACCGCTTTTGTCATAAACACTTCGCCACGAATTTCTAAAATTTCAGGCGGATTTTCTATTTTTAATTTCAATGGAATCGATTGAATTGTTTTAATGTTGTGCGTGACATTTTCGCCGACTTGTCCATCGCCGCGCGTTGCACCATAAACTAAAAAACCATTTTCATAACGCAAACTCATCGCTAAACCGTCTAATTTAGGTTCGCTAAAAATCACTAATTCAGAAAAAGAAATGTCCAATTCTTTTGCGGCTTTAACAAAAAAATCAATGGTTTCTTCAATTGAAAACGCATTCGCTAATGACAACATTTTTACGTCATGGCTAATTTTTTCAAATGCGCTACTTACAACATCACCAATGCGTTGTGTGGGTGATTCTGGAATTATCCAATCTAAATTTTGTTGTTCGATAAATTGTAATTGTCGAAATGCGGCATCGTATTCCGCATCTGAAACGAGTGGCGTGTCTAAAACGTGATAAGCGTAATTCCATTCGTTGAGTTGCTTAACAACGGTTTGATATTCAATAAAAGTCATAAAAATAAAAAGGAATAAGGTTTTAATTATCTATTCTATCGCACTAAAATTGAACGCTCGACGCAATTCATAGATAATTGCGGCTTATTTTTAACGACTTATTATTCTATTCATCAATGCAAATTACCTTGCTTAAAGCCAAACTCCACCGCGCAAACGTTACAAATTCTGAACTCGGTTACGAGGGTTCATGCGCGATTGATAGCGATTTTCTTGATTTAGCGGGCATCCGCGAATATGAACAAATTCAAATTTATAACGTCAACAACGGCGCACGATTTACAACGTATGCGATTCGGGCGCAAGTGGGTTCAAAAACCTTTTCTGTGAATGGCGCGGCAGCACGTTTAGCGTGTGTGGGCGATTTGTTAATTATTTGCACTTACGCGCAATATGATGAGCAAGAAGCACAAAACCATCATCCAAAATTAGTATATTTTGATAACAAAAATAATGTTGTGAGAACTGCTGACGACATTCCTGTACAAATTTCATGAAACCTTTTGAATCGTTGCATAAACAAGCTCTTAAAAAATTACATTCAGAAAAAAATAAACCACTTTTTGAAAAGATTTTGGCGTTAGTTGAACCTCATGCTGATGATATTGTGATGTATTTTTATCGTGAATTGCTCAGTCACGAAAAAGCCGTTCGATTTTTAAATCATGAATTAGTAAAAAATCGTTTACGCATTACGCTGGCAAAATGGTTGTGTACGTCCTTACAGTATCAAGAAACAGACAAAGATTTAGATAAAAATTATTTATATCAACGTGAAATCGGAAAAATTCATGCGCGAATTGATTTGCCGATGAGTTTAGTCGATTACGGAATGGGGTTGCTTAAATTACAGGTTGCACTTGTATTGAAAGCATCGAATTTAGAACGTGATGAATTAGCAGATGCCATTATTTTAAGTGGACAAATTTTGGATTTAGCATTGTCAGTTATCGATGAAAGTTATGAACATGATTTGATGATTAACGAGAAAAATGCCGAATCGTTAAAAATGCACGTTGCATCACAAAACTTAGCATTTGATTATTCAAAGTTATGCACGTCACTTTCGGAATGGATGCGAAATTTATTATTGCTCATTGCTAAAAATAAATATGATTCTTGTATGCAAGGTGCGATTCGATATTCCAATTTTGGTTTGTGGGTGGCACATAAAGCCCATTTATTTTTAGCAGGTAAAAAGGAACTGCCCTTATTAGTGCTTCAACTCAATAATATCGATGAGGATATGCGCTTACTGAGTGGATATTTGCTTGAAGAAAATACCAATTTGATAAAAGAAACATTGAGTCGTTTAAACGGACATATTTCTACGACAATTTGGATATTAAATTGTCTTGCTAACGATACCATCGAAGAAGAAAACGGACGCGACCCACTTACCCATTTGTTTAATCGTCGCTATTTAGAAACCGTGATGCGTCATGAAACCCGTTATAGCTTAGAAAACGGTATTTTATTTGGTTGTGTGATGATTGATATTGATTTTTTTAAAAATATCAATGACACTTACGGACATGATAATGGCGATCGGGTTTTGTTGCAGCTGGCAGAAACGCTGACACAACAAGTTAGAGCAGGGGATTTTGTTTTTCGATTAGGCGGTGAAGAATTTTTGATTATTCTTGCCGATGTTCAAATTGGTGCGATTAAAACAATCGCTGAAAAAATTCGCGCGGAAGTTGAAAAATTTGAATTTCGATTAAGTAACAACATTTCATTAGCTGTGACCATTAGCGTTGGTACAGCCATTCATGACGGTCATCCTGATTTTAAAAATACCATTAAATTAGCTGACGAGGCTTTATACAAAGCAAAAAAAAGTGGTCGAAATAAAGTCATTGCCGCAAAACAATATGCCAATGTCTAACACATTTGAGTTAATCGACAGTGATGCAACCGAAAAATTCGGCGCAAAACTTTGGGAAAAATTACCTGAAAAAGCGTTAATTTTTTTGCATGGTGATTTAGGCGCAGGTAAAACAACGTTAGTTCGTGGATTATTACGCGCCGCTGGTGTCACAGGCGCAATTAAAAGCCCAACTTATGCTGTGATTGAAGAATACAGCGTCGCGCAACGCAAAATTTTTCATTTTGATTTATACCGTTTAGCAGACGCTGAAGAATTGGAATGGATTGGCATTGATGATTATTTGAATCAAAACGCGCTGTGTTTAATCGAATGGTCATGTAAAGGCGCAGGCGTTTTGCCTAAAGCCGATATAAATATCTATTTAACACATCAAGAAAACGGAAGAAAACTTGAAATTGACGATTTGAATTTTTAAACCGCAAAACTTTCGCCGCAACCACACGTTCCTTTCACATTTGGATTGTTAAATTTAAATGCGGCATTTAAACCATCGCGTCGATAATCAATTTCGATGCCGTTTAAAACCTCTAAATCTTCATTTTTCACAATTACTTTTACGTCAAATTGTTCAAATACTTCGTCGTTTTCTGCAAGCGCATCAACGTAATCCAAAACGTAAGCATAACCTGAGCAGCCTGATTTTTTTACCGCTAAACGTAAGCCTAAACCATTGCCACGTTTTGTTAATTGACGTTGAATTTGTTGTGCAGCACTTTCTGTTAATGTCACAGACATTTTTAAACTCCAAAAGATTTAATAACTTCAATAAATTGCAAAACATCTGCTGTTGTATTGTGATGACTTGAACTGACACGAATCGCGGTTTTTGCTTGTTCGGCTGAAATCCCCATTGCGAGTAAAACGGGACTCGGTTCTTGTCCTTCACTAGCACACGCAGAACCGCTTGAAACACAAATCCCTTTTTTATCGAGCGTCAACAAAACCCATTCACCTTCAATTTTATCAATGCCGAATAAAGTTGTATTTGGCAAACGCGGTGCATTTTTTGCAAAAATTGTCACACGCGGCAATTTTTCTAATTCACTTTCTAACAATGTTCGCAATTCAAGCATTTTTGTGTGGCGCGTTTCTAATTCCGATTTTGCCAATTCTGCCGCTTTGCCAAAACCGACAATTGCCGCCACATTTTCTGTTCCTGAACGCAGATTTTGTTCTTGTCCGCCGCCTAATAATAACGGGTTAATCGCCATCGATTTATCAACAACCAACGCGCCACAACCTTTCGAGCCGTAAATTTTATGACTCGAAAGTGACAACATTTGCACGCCTAATTGTGAAAATGAAACGGGAATTTTTCCAACAGCTTGTACCGCATCGGTATGAAAAATAATGCCGTGTTCGTTCAATTGCGCCGCAATTTCGGTAATTGGTTGAATTACGCCCGTTTCATTATTTGCCAACATAATCGACACAAAATCAGGACGTTTTTTTATCAATTTTGAAATCGCTTCAGGTTCAATCAAACCGTCAGCATTCACAGGAATAATTTGAGCATTTTTACATTTAGCGGGTTCGGCAATGCAAGGATGTTCAATTGCTGAAATCGCCAGCAAACCATTTGAATTATGCAATGCCAAATTATTTGCTTCCGTTCCACCACTTGTAAAAATAATTTGTGATGGTGACGCATCAATTAACGCGGCAACTTGTTCACGCGCAACTTCAATCGCACTTTTAGCAATTCGTCCTAAACGGTGAACGCTTGAGGGATTTCCGTACATGTTTTTTAAAAACGGTAACATTGCCTCAAACACACGCGCATCAATTTGCGTTGTCGCGTTATTGTCAAAATAAATCATGCTACTTTGCGAATTTTATTCACATTAACAACACATTCCCCCGTCGTTTCAGTAACATGACGCTCATCACGTTTTTTGAGTAAATCTGCAAGCGTGATTTGTGATAGATAATCATGAATATGTTCACTTAATCCGACCCACAAATCATGTGTTAAACAAACACTGTCATGTTGACAATTCGCTTCGCCGCCGCATTTTGTTGAATCAATCGGTTCATTTACGGCTTCAATAATCGCGGCAATACTGATTTTTTCAGGTGCATCGCGTAATTGATAACCACCACCAGGTCCTCGAACACCAACGACAATTTCTGCTTTTCGCAAACGGGCAAATAATTGTTCTAAATATGACAATGAAATTGTTTGACGAGCGGCAATATCTGTTAATGTGACGGGGGTTTTTTGACTGTTAAACGCTAAGTCGAGCATCGCTGTCACCGCATAGCGACCTTTAGTAGTTAAACGCACGGGAAATCCTATCTTTGAATAATGAAAAGTAGATTTAACTATACTTAACCTACCAAAATAGTCAACTATAGGAAAGCCCGTTTTTATCTCGTTTTGAATCAATGACGGAAATGACGCATTCCTGTGAATAACATCGCCATGCCATATTCGTTCGCCGCATCAATTACTTCTTGGTCACGCATCGAACCGCCTGGTTGAATTACCGCTTTAATGCCTGCTTGTGCAGCAGCATCGATACCATCACGGAAAGGGAAAAACGCATCTGATGCCATTGCAGAACCATTGACTTTTAAACCTGCATCAAAGGCTTTGATGCCTGCAATTTTTGCAGAATAAATACGACTCATTTGTCCCGCACCAACGCCGATTAACTGTCCATTTTGGCAATAAACAATCGCGTTAGATTTCACAAATTTAGCTACTTTCCAAGCAAACAATAAATCTGCCCATTCTTGTGGCGTTGGTTTGCGTGTAGTCACAACTTTCATGTCGCTAGGCAACACAATTCCTGTGTCGCGCTCTTGAACTAATAAACCACCCGCAACCCGTTTGTAATCAAATTCAGCGTGTGAAATTGTCCATTCACCTGTTTCTAAAACACGCACATTTTGTTTGCTTGCCAACACTTTTTGTGCATTTTCGCTAACGCTTGGCGCAACAATCACTTCCACAAATTGACGTGCCACAATTTCCGCTGCTGTTTTTTCGTCGAGTTCGCAGTTAAACGCAATAATGCCGCCAAATGCTGACGTTTGGTCAGTTTTATAAGCTAAATCATAAGCGGTTAAAAGGTCATCCGATTCAGCCACACCACACGGATTTGCATGTTTGACGATAACGCAGGTGGGTTTTTCAGAAAACGATTTCACGCATTCCAACGCCGCATCTGCATCGGCAATGTTGTTATAAGAAAGCTCTTTGCCTTGTATTTGTTTCGCGCTTGAAATCGTGCCACGCGCAGGATTTTTTTCAACGTAAAACGCCGCGTTTTGATGTGGATTTTCACCATAACGTAAGGTTTGTTGTTGGTAAAATTGCAAATTCAAGGTTTCGGGAAATTGAATTTTATTTAAACCGCTCAAATACGTTGCAATCGCGGTGTCATAACTTGCAGTGTGTTCAAAACTTTTTAACGCTAAATTAAAACGGGTCGCACTCGATAGCGTGCCTTGTTTTTCATTTAATTCATTAAGAATTTCAGCGTAATCCGCAGGATTCACCACAATTGCCACGTCATCATGATTTTTTGCTGCCGCGCGAATCATCGTAGGACCACCGATGTCGATGTTTTCAATCGCCGTTTCAAAATCACAATCGGGTTTTGCAATCGTTGCTTCAAATGGATACAAATTCACCACAACCATATCAATGGCTTGAATACCATTTTCAGCCATCACAGCATCATCGATGCCACGACGCGCTAAAATACCACCGTGAATTTTAGGGTGTAACGTTTTAACACGCCCGTCCATCATTTCAGGAAAACCTGTGTAATCAGATACTTCAACAGCGGCAATGTTATTTTCAGTCAACGTTTTAAACGTGCCGCCTGTCGATAAAATTTCGATACCGAGTTGATTTAAAGCACGACAAAATTCAACAACACCAGTTTTGTCAGAAACGCTAACGAGAGCGCGAGAGATTTTTTTATTCATTGTGTTTCAAGTTAAAGTTAATAAAATTTTTTACCACATCAAATCATCAGGAATTTCAAACGCAGCATAAGGGTCATCAGTAACAACTTCGACTGCTTTTGCTTCGTTTAAAACCAAAATCCGCGTTGCATCACGTTCTTTAATTTTTAATGCCGTTTCATAACTAATCAATTCGTAATTTTTGCCGCCACGCACAATGGCTAATTTTCCAGCAACTAATTGAGTGCGTAAATCTTCGGTCACATAAAGCGTTTTAACGGTTGAACCATCGGTAAAACGATAAGGAATTTCAGCATGTTGCGAATCAAATGCAATTTTGTTTTCATCAATCAATTGCTTAATTTGCGCTTTGATTTCTTTTTGTCTGGCTTGTTCTTGCAATTGTAAATTCAATAATTGGTCACGTTCTGCTTTTTCAGCCGCCGCTTTTTGCGCCCACATTTTCGCTTCGTCTACGACTTCAACGTTGTGGTGACGTTGTGCTTGTTGCTGTTTATGTTTTTCGGTTTTGATGGTTTTGGCTTTTGCGCTACTCACTAACCCTGCTTTAAGTAACTGTTCTTGCATCGATAATTTTTTACTCATAGGCAATGCTCCAACTCAATTTCATCAAAATTACGCACTTTTCGATGTGTCGCTTCCGTTTGCGGTGCGTCCTCACGAGTAAGCCAAATTGTTTGCAAACCTGCGGTTTGTGCGGCGTTCAATTCTGCTTCAATATCCGATAAAAACAGTAATTGCTCGGCAGGCAAACCAATATGCGCGACGATATTTTCATACGACGTAGAATCTTGTTTTGCACCAATATGCGTGTCGAAATAACCTGAAAAAAGCGGCGTTAAATCACCCACTTCGGTATGCGCGAACAACAATTTTTGGGCATACACTGAACCTGATGAATAAACATATAAATCAAATCCTTCCGCTTTCCAATTTTGCAAATTCCGAATTGCGTCAGGGTATAAATGCCCAATCAATTCGCCGCGTTGATAACCCAATTCCCAAATCAAACCTTGTAATGATTTCAACGGTGTGATTTTTTTATCATCATCAATCCATTGAATTAACTGGTTTATTGCGTGTTCTAAATCCAATTCTGTACCGACTTCAATATTTACATCAGCGAGTAATTTTTGCACGGCTTCATTTTCAGAATTCGCGCGACAGAATTCGCCAACATGAGCGCGAGCGTAAGGAAATAAAGTATCTTTAACAAACGAAAGCGATGACGTTGTGCCTTCAATATCGGTAATAATTGCCTTAATCATGCTGACAATTCCTGTTTTAATTTGTCCAATGTTGGAAAGGCTTTTGAAATGTCGCTATTTGTGAAATTCGCCACCCAGCCTTCGGGATTAGTAAATAAACGAATGCACGCTAAATAGGGATTTTCACCCATATCAAACCAATGTTTTACATTGGCAGGAACGCTGATTAAATCGCCTTTTTCACATAAAACGCCAAAAACTTGATCGCCAACGTGCAAATAAAATAAACCACAACCTTCAACAAAAAAACGAACTTCAAATTCGGAATGTGTGTGTTCAGCTAAGAATTTTTCACGCATTGCTACTTTTTCGGGATGCGTCGAATCTAATTTGATTACGTCAGCAGTTTGAAAATCATATTGATTTTTTAAGCGTTCAATTGAATCCGAATAAGCATTTAAAACGTCATCATTGCTGGCATTATTTTCTAATTTTTGCGCGGCTGTCCAACGTTCAAATTGCACACCAATCGCGTTTAGTTTCGTTTCAATTGATTCAAAATCAGTAAAACGTTCGCCATTTTCAGAAAAATTTTCTGCATAAATAGTTAATGCGCTCACTGTTTAACTCCGCAATTTACATGCAAACAAAAAGTCTAAGGCTTCCAAATAACGCAAGGTTTCATCAACCGAACTCCCCCAAGTATATAAACCATGTCCTGCAATCAAATACGCTCGAATTTCATCGTGTTTGTCCATGTAGTTATCAACTTGTTCAGCTAATTCAACGATATTTTGATTATTTGCAAAAATTGGCACAACAACACAACTTTCGTGTGTCGTAATTCCACTAAATGCCTTTAACAATTCGTAATTTTTCAAGGTGATTTTTTTCTTGCGCTGCATTGAAATTAACGTGCTGTTTAGCGAATGTGGATGCAAAATGGCATGAATGTCTGAAAAACGTTGATAAAGTTGAACGTGTAACAGCATTTCAGCTGAAGGCACTTTGCCATCGAGTGGATTTCCCAACGCATCAATCAACATAATGTCGTTATGTTGCAAATAACCTTTGTGTTTGCCTGAAACGGTAATTGCAATCGTACCATCAGATAAACGTGCCGAAAAATTACCGCTTGTTGCAGGACACCATCCTTTGTTGTCGATAACTTTTCCCGCATAAATCAATGCGTCGGCAAGGTGATAAAATTGTTCAGAATAATTATAGGTATTCATTAAATTCTCAAAATAGAGTGATAGAAAAATGGGGTGTTCTGTTGTTCATTCTTGTAATAATGCCTGTAATGGCATTTTAACCGATTTACGATGAGACAAATTCATTTTCAATTGTCGCGTTATAAATTTTAAAACAGTTTTTCTGATTTTGTTTTGCTTCGTACATCGCGTGATCTGCATGACGTAATAACGTATCCACATCTTCGTCATCATTTGGATAAATGGTTACACCAATGCTTGCCGATATTGATGTAACATGATTTTCAATATGAAAAGGACACTTAATTATTTCAAGCAAACGGCAAAGGGTTATTTCACATTCTCTTATTGCATTTAATTGCAACAACAACACAAATTCATCACCACCCAAACGTGCTACAAAATCACCTTCTCGCAGCGACTTTTTCATACGGTTTGCGGCTTCAACCAATAAATAATCGCCTGCTTTATGCCCTAACGTATCATTAACGGCTTTAAATCCATCTAAATCTAAATAACAAATTGCCACGAAATAATTATCACGTTTTGCATGAGCTAATGTTAATTGCATTTTATCCGCTAATAACGAACGATTCGGTAAGCCTGTTAAAACATCATGATAAGCAATGTGCTTGAGTTGTTGTTCATGCTTTTTTGATTGGGTAATGTCTTCATAAATTCCGATAATCCCAATAACTTTTCCCGTGCCATCATGCAACGGAACTTTTGACGTTCGTAATACAAGTGACTGACCATTAAACGTTGTCATGGGTTCTTCATAATTTAATTGCGCCGTATTTGTCAGCATGACATTTTTATCGTCTGCGCGATATATTTCAGCATGGTCTTTCCAGGTCATATCAAAATCACTTTTTCCAATAATGTCTTCCATTTTGTTGAGCCCCGCATCTTTTGCAAAAGCCGTATTACAACCTAAATAATTGCCATTTAAATTTTTCCAAAAGACACGAATTACAGGCGCGTTATTGATGACGGATTTGAATAAATAAATTGAATTTTGTAACGCATTTTCAACTCGTTGACGTTGCCTAATTTCGCAGCGCAACTGAACATTGCGATAAATTCCATAAAGAATAAAGAACATCAAAGGCACGGCGTATTTTTCTAATTCTTGCCAATCAATTTCTTTTTCGGCTTTCAAACTCAGCCAACGATTTTGAATTTCCAATTTTTCATTTTCAGGAATGGCATTTAAGGCTTTCGTAAGCAAACTCAGTAATTCAGGATGTATTTTGAGTGCGCCCATTCGATGATTACTGCGATATTCTGTTTCACCAACAAAACGTAAATTCAGCATTCCTGATTTACTAATTTCGTAATTTACCGATGCCGCATCGCCAACGTAAGCATCAACTTCGCTTTTACTCACTAATTGCAACGCTTCTTGAACATTTTCAGCAAAAATGATTTTCACATCGGGATAATCATGAGCAATCAATTCTGCAATAAAATATCCTTTTTCAATCGCAATTTTTTTACCTGAAAGTTGCGATAAACCGCGAATTAAACTGTTTGTACCACTATCAACAATGATAATTGGATTGCTGATAAATGGCTCTGTGAAATTCAAATACTGTTCACGGCTAGGGGTTTGATTGACATCTGTCATCATGTCTAATTCACCGTTTTCAGCTTTCAAAATCGATTCAGCAAAGGATTTTGTTTTGATAATTTCAAATTTAACGCCTAATTGTGTTTCAACTTGATGTAAATAATCCACACTCAAACCAACATAATTATTTTTTTTATCTATCGATTCGTAAGGAGCAAAATTCGGATCGATGCCAACACGAATAACAGGATGTACTTTTAACCATTCTTTTTCTGTTTTGGTAAAAAGTAATTGTGAATTTTGTTGTTCGTAAATAAAACCTTTTAGATTTTCAGTTGATTGCACTAAACCCAATTCTTGGTACATTTGCGCGATGCGTTCAAAACGTTTGCTGTCGGTATGTCCAATTGAAATGCTATTCAATGAAATCATTTTGAGAGTTTCACGCGCTTCAAATTTTAAATGTTCATGTGTGAGTGGCTGCGTGTTGTATTGCTTAAAAATCAACTCCACCATTTCATCAGGATGATTTACGGCATATTCCCAACCTTTCAATGATGCGCGTAGAAATTTTTTAACGCGCTCAGGATGCGTATCAATTTCTTTTTGCCTGGTGAATAAATTGTCACCCAAAAAATCAATACCGTAATTGCGTGGATCAATGATGTTAATTTCAGCTCCGTGCTGTTTGTAATGATCAATTTCATCTGTTAAATAAGCAGAAACAACGTCGGTTTTACCTTGAATTAAATCGTTGGTATTTGCAGAATTGGAAAGGTGAATGAAGTCTTTTTTTGTTAAACCCGCTTCATAAAGCATTGCACGCAGTGGCGCATTATCGTATTCATCATCCATAATGCGTTTGCCGCGCATTTCATAAGGACTAACGATGCCAGATGACTTGAGTGTCACATAAACGAAGGGGCTATGTTGAAAAATGGATGCCAAAATAACAACGGGACTGCCATTCAAACGGTCTTTCAAGAGTGCGGTATCGGCAACACCATATTCACTTTCACCATTTATCACTTGCTGGATGTTATTTACACCGATTTTTTGTTGACGTAATTCCACGTCTAAATTTTCTTCTGCATAAAAACCTTTTGCTGTTGCAGCGTAATAACCTGCAAATTGAAATGAATTTAACCATTTCAATTGCAAACTGATTTTTTCAGGTGCAGCAAAACAGGGAGAATTAAAAATCAGCAATAATCCCAACAAAACAAAACGGAGTAAAAACATGAATAAATTTGTGAAAATGACTGAAAATTAAGCCGCGATTTTAGCATTTTTAATCCAAGTCACTATTGATTTAACGCGAAATCAACTTATAGTGCAGCGACTTAATATGAAATTTTAGGAATTTTTATGAAACATTTTAGAGTGTCTTTAATCGTGGCGATTGTGTGTTTAAGCGTCGCGTTTTATTGGGGATTTTTAACAGGTGGTATGAATGCGGGCTTAACAGCAGCAACAATTGCCATGATTTTAGGTGTTCTCGAAGTCAGTTTGTCATTTGATAACGCCGTCGTAAATGCGTCAATTCTGAAACGCATGGATGCAAAATGGCAAAACTATTTTTTAACATGGGGAATTTTAATTGCCGTGTTTGGAATGCGTTTAGTCTTTCCAATTGCCATTGTGCAATTTGCAACAGGCATTGATTTTTTAGCCGTTGCAGACATGGCGTTACACGATTCGGCGAAATATGCTGAACATTTGACCGCCGCACACGTTCAAATTGCCGCATTTGGCGGTATGTTTTTGTTGATGGTATTTTTTGGCTTTTTGTTTGATAACGACCGTGAAATTCATTGGCTTGGCTATTTAGAACGTAAATTCGCCAGTTTTGGAAAATTGGAATCGATTGAAATTATTTTGTCTCTTTCCATTTTGTTGGGAATGCAAAGTTTTGTACATCCAGAAGACCGCTTAACGGCGATTGTTGCAGGTGTTGCAGGTGTCGTTTTATTCGTCATCGTAGACAGTATGTCGGCATTATTTGAAAATGAAGAAGAGGGTGAAGAAGTTTCAGATGCCATTAAACGTGGGAGTTTGATGAGTTTTGTGTATTTAGAAATTTTGGATGCGTCATTTTCATTTGACGGTGTAATTGGTGCATTTGCGATTACACAAGATGTTGTAATTATCATGTTAGGTTTAGCCATTGGCGCAATGTTTGTAAGGAGTTTGACCGTTTATTTAGTCCGTCAAGGTATGTTGGACGAATATGTGTTTTTAGAACACGGCGCACATTATGCAATTGGCGCATTAGCAGGCATTATGTTAATCGGCATGAAACATGAAGTTCCCGAAGTGGTCACAGGGTTAATTGGCGCATTTTTCATTGGTTTATCCGTCATGTCATCTATTTTTTATAAACGTAAACATGGAGCAGCTTAATTTTTATGACAGAAACACAAAACGCTTTAATTCGTTTAAAACATCACATTGCAGAAGAAATTATTGGACAAGATGTTTTAGTTGAACGGATGTTGATTGGTTTATTAGCGGACGGTCATATTTTGGTTGAAGGCGCACCAGGTTTGGCAAAAACTCGCGCTATCAACGTATTAAGTCACAGCATCGAAGGTGATTTTCACCGTGTTCAATTTACGCCTGATTTGTTACCAGCAGATTTAACAGGCACTGAAATTTATCGTCCACAGCAAGGCACATTTGAGTTTCAAAAAGGTCCGCTATTTCACAATTTGATTTTGGCAGATGAAATCAATCGTTCACCTGCAAAAGTGCAAGCGGCTTTGCTTGAAGCCATGGCAGAACGCCAAATCACGGTTGGTCAATCGACGTATAAATTACCTTCCTTGTTCATGGTAATGGCAACGCAAAATCCCATTGAACAAGAAGGTACATATCCGTTGCCTGAAGCACAACTCGACCGTTTTTTGTTGCAAGTCCAAGTTGATTATCCGAATGCAGAACATGAAAAAACCATTTTACGTTTGGTTCGAGCTGAAGCGCGGCAGTCGGAACAAATACTCAAAAAATCGTTTGAACCGATTACGCAAGCGACATTATTTGAAGCACGAAATGATGTATTAGATTTGCATTTGGCTGAACCGCTTGAAGATTATTTATTACAAATTATTTTGGCGACACGCAAACCGAAAGCCTACGGTAATGATTTGGCGAATTGGTTGCAATATGGCGCAAGTCCTCGCGCTAGCATTGCGTTAGACCGTTGTGCGAGAGCAAAGGCATGGTTGTCGCAACGTGATTATGTTGCACCAGAAGATATTCAAGAAATGGCATTTGACGTATTACGTCATCGATTGATTTTGTCTTATGAAGCCGAAGCTAATGGCATGACAACCGACGATGTGATTAAAGAATTGATTTCTCGAATTCCTGTGCCGTGAGCGGTAAAATGTGAACCAGCTGAAAAAAGCTAATTATAAAAACTTAACATTAGGAAATATTATGCACAGCGTAACATTGATAAAAGGTGATGGAATTGGTCCTTCAATTATGGATGAAGCCGTTAAAATTATTAACGCTTCGGGCGCAAAAATTAACTGGGAAGAAACGCACGCAGGTTTAGGTGCATTTGAGGTTTTCGGCACGCCGATTCCAGACGAAACAATGGCATCGATTGACCGCACTCGTGTTGCATTCAAAGGTCCTTTGACAACGCCAATTGGCGCAGGATTTAGAAGTATTAACGTTGCGCTACGTCAAAAATATGATTTGTATGCAAACGTGCGTCCTGCTAAAAGTTGGAATGGTGTGAACACACGTTATGAAAACGTTGATATTGTGATTGTGCGTGAAAATACCGAAGGGCTTTATGCGGGTTTAGAACATTATTTAACACCGAAAAAAGACATTGCTGAAAGTTTAGCGGTTGTTACTCGTGTTGCATCTGAACGTATTATCGATTATGCGTTTCAATACGCGCGTGATAATGGACGCAAAAAAGTGACGGTTTGCCACAAAGCCAACATTTTAAAATACACCCAAGGGTTATTTTTAGACATCGCGCGGGAAATTGCGCCGCGCTATCCTGAAATTCAATTTGAAGATGTGATTATCGATGCCGCATGTATGCACATGGTCATGAATCCACAAAAATTTGATGTGATTGTTTGTACAAATATGTTTGGTGATATTTTGTCAGATTTAACAGCAGGTTTAGTCGGTGGTTTAGGCTTAATTGCAGGCGCAAACATTGGGATTGATGCGGCATTATTTGAAGCTGTTCATGGTAGTGCGCCCGATATTGCTGGAAAAAATTTAGCAAATCCGACCGCAGTTATTATGGCGGGTGTCATGATGTTGCATCATTTGGGTGAACATGAAGCGGCTGAAAAAATCAAAACGGCTGTCGAAGCTGTTGTCAACGAAGGGATTTTTGTTACTCCTGATTTAAACCCAAACTCCAAAGCGGGAACGGTTGAAATGGGTGATGCAATTGTTGCGGCAATGGCTAATTTATAAAAATTCAAAATTTAGGACTTGTGATGCACGAACTTGTAGAACGCGAACTTTATGAAGCCTTGGAATATGCACGCAGCATAGATGAAGAAACCGCAAAACGCATTTTGATTCAATTTGAAATCGACCAACCGATGTTTTCAACAACATTGTTTAACGTTTTCCCATCGATTATTGGCGATCAAAGTGGTGAGGAAAAATACCGTTATTTAGCGCATTATTTTGCCGATTTAACTTTTGACGTGTTGTGCGTTTATCAAAAAGCATTTGGCAAAATGCCGCGTACTTTTGACGATGATCCCACATGGATTGAAAGCCAAGCATTATTGTTAGATAAAGAACTTGCGCCATTATTGGCTTCAAGTCGTATCAATGAAAAAGCAGCGAAAAAAATGCGCGAAGATTTTTTCAAGCCTAAAGAAGGTGAATTTATTCAAACTGGCTTGGTTGAATTTGTGAATATGGCGATTGACGATTTTGTTGAAAATTCAGGCGAGGATTATCACGCTTCAATCATCGACTTAATGAAAACGATGATGTTTGTCGTGGTGCGAATGTTTAATAATCTTTACACACCCGCCTAAAATTTCTTTTGAAAAGGCTAGAATTTTTCTAGCCTTTTTTTACATTTCACCTGCTGCAAAAATCAACTCTTCAATAAAATGTTGCCCGTAAAGCGGTAAATAATTGTTTTTTAAATAAGCAATTTTCGTTTTAGAACAAGGGATTAAATGCGATAAATCTCGCGCGATTAAATCCAAATCTAACGTGTCGTTGTAAGCCATTCCTGCAATAATTCCGACACCCAAATCTAAACGAACGTAAGTTTTAATCACATCTGTATCAGCGGCTGACAAAATAATATCTAGCTCGCTATTGGAATTTGCAAACGCTTTTTCGATGTTAGAACGCCCTGTAAAACCAAAACTGTAAGTTAAAATGGGAAAGGATGCCAAACGTTCTAGCGTAATTTCACCTTCTGCAAGTGGATGATTTTTTGGCATAACTGCCGAATGATGCCATTCATAGCAAGGCTTCACAGCGAGATAAGAATCATCTGCCACTTTTTCAGTACAAATCGCAATATCTGCTTTTCCTGTGTGTAATTTATTTATCAATTGTTCAGGCGACGCTTCATCCATATAAATTCGCACCCCAGGATATTTTTCACGAAAACGTAAAATCGGTTTTGGCAAAAAATACTTTGCTTGCGTGTGTGTTGTCGCGATGTGTAAAACACCGTGATTGCTGTCTAGGTAATCGGCAGCTAACGCTTGAATGTTTGATTTTGCTTGGTTGATAACATTGACTTCATCCAAAATTCGCAAACCAAGCGGTGTCATTGAAATCAACTTTTTACCGTGGCGTTCAAATAACGGTGAGCCAATTTCAGATTCAAATAATTGCAATTGCCGACTAACAGCTGATTGCACGATATTCATTTTGTCAGCCGCTTTTGACAAACTAAAATCTGTTTCTTGCAAAATTCGTAGTAACTCAATCTGACTTAAATTCATATCAATGAAACCAATG
>CAIVBX010000205.1 GCA_903904275.1 uncultured Pseudomonadota bacterium | reverse complement strand
ATTTCGCAGTAGGGAAAGTGAGTATTTCACGTTGGAAAAACAATCCAAACCCGATATTCAAACGTAATAAAGCCGCACAAAAATTGACATGGATGCGTTAAAAAAAGAGGTTGAACTGAATCCAGATAGCTTTATTTATGAACGAGCCGAGCGTTTTTTTGTGGGCAATTCAGGAATCCGTCGTAAAAAAAGCTCTAAAACATCCTAAAGCCGACGAATCGTTACGAATCGAATTTAAGGCTAAAATGGAAAAATACAAATCCGAAGGCAACTCCATGGTTTATATTGATGAAAGTGAATTTTCCCATGAAAGTACCCCCCATTGAAGCAATCAATTTTTCAATGTCATCAACGCGCTATGCGGTCGTTCTCACGCCTAATTTAACGAGCTTGGGATATTTGCCAGATTTCACACCGTTCCACCATGATGTACTGCTAATGGAAATAATAGAATCAATTGGTGGGTTAGATTTTTATTGCCAATAATTTGAGAAAGTCTGTAGAAGACTGCTGATTTTGCCATGTTTATGTACCTTTGTACGTTGTTTAACATGGTTGGTTATTATGGGAATTTTTATGATGTCGTCAGCAAGTTTTTATGGTTTGTCACTTCTTGTCGCACTATGTCGTGTTTTAGTGAAATTTTTTTAGTTTTGCGTCGGCAATGATTGCGAATTGAATTTATAACCAATTGAAATTACTGTATTTTATTTTTATTGCAAGTAAAGAGCATGTCATAAACAGAGGCATGCTCTTATGCTGTACACCAGACAAATAAAGGGCTGTAGCTTTTTAGGTATGACAGAAATTTGTCATAAAAAGGATTATGAAAAAGAAAACTAAGCCAATCGGTAAAGGTGTTCGATTTGTTGCGCCCTCGCGCTAGGCTTAGTTATTTGGGTTTTCAGGGTGGTTTATGCACGCCGCCCATTTTCAAGCCGTCCACGATTGCATCATTTTTGACGTTCCTAAGTATTGCGCTCGGTTGTAAGCGGCTCGCGCGTGGGCTAATTGGCGTTCAATTACGTCAGGAGACCACCCTTGTTCATTGAGCAATGTGGATGCCGTGATTCTAAATCTGTGAGTGGTCACCATTTCACCGTCATATCATAATGTTCTAAGCTCGGTGCGTATGGTGTTATCTGACATAGGACGACCATCAGGGACGGTGCTTTACTTTTTGTGCAGGTAATTCGCGAGGTCGTAATCGGTTAAGCCGTGAGCAAACGCGCCACTGATTTCACTTCGTATGCGGTGAGCGGTTTCTAATTCACCTTTAGCAATATGCGGCTTAATCAAATTAAAAAGATCGGAGGATTTGACGGCATTGAGTGGCAGATTACCCAACACAGAAAAAACGTGTATCTCAAAACGGCGTAATTTCTTATGGTGAGTAAGTGTTTTGAGCGTGTGACTATTGGAGAAGTGCCACTCTCTAATCAATCGTTCAAAGGTGTAAGCATGAGCAATTTTCTCAACTTTGCGTGTTTCACTAGGGTCAATGCCATCAGCGAGTTTTTGCCTTACTTCTTCTCGTTTGTCTCTTGCCTGTTTCAAACTGGTTTCGGGATAAACGCCAAGAGCTAATAATTTTTCTTTGCTGTCAATTCGATATTTAAGCCGAAAGTATTTTGAACCATTGGGATTGGCTAACAGAAACATTCCTTTTTCATCTGCGAGTTACTTTGGTTTTGGCGTTCTTGCAGGTGGTATCTGAGAGCATTGGGGGTATCAATTCTGGGGGTAGAAAAACATACCCCGAAAATACCCCTTGAATCGGGGGTATGTCAATGTATTTTATTGAACATCGTCGAATAATAAAAAACCCGCTAAGTTAGATAACTTGCGGGCTTTTGAACTTCTTTAAATCTTATTTGGTGCCGACGACTGGACTCGAACCAGCATGACTTGCGTCACCACCCCCTCAAGATGGCGTGTCTACCAATTTCACCACGTCGGCTAAAATTTTTATTTTGTTCCTTCAACAGGAACTGGCACTTCTGGCGAAACAATTTTCGCAGTAGGAATATCTTGCTCTGCTTTCACTGGGTTCATAATCAGTTCTTTTTCAGCAGATTGTTGACTATTCATCACCGCTAAACCTAAGCTCGTGGTAAAAAATAACGTTGCCAAAATTGCTGTTGTTCTTGACAAAAATGAGGCGGCACCTTGTGCGCCAAACACTGAACCTGAAGAACCTGTTCCGAATGCTGCACCAGCATCAGCCCCTTTACCTTGTTGCATTAGCACCAAGCCAATAACGCCTAAACCCAATAAAACATGAATAACAATAATGACTTGATACATAAAATCGGCTACAAAGTGAAAAGCAGTTAAAAATCGAAAAATGTTCCGCAAATGCGGTTAAGAGGCGCGTATCATAACGTTTAACGTCACGTTGTTCAAGCAACGATTGCCTGTTTGACATCTTCAGCTAATTGTTTTGCAAAATTTTCAACCGTGGCAAAATCACGTCCTTCAACCATCACGCGAATTAACGGCTCTGTTCCTGATGCTCGCAACAAAACTCGTCCATTTGCCCCTAACGCACTTTCAACCGATTTCACCGCATTTTGAATCCCCGTATGATTTAAATCGACTTTTTGTTCAGTACGGACATTGATTAGCACTTGCGGATATTTGTGCATGCCTGATTTCAAATCGTGTAACGATAATCCTGTTTTCTGCATTTCCGCGACGATTTGCAACGCTGAAATAATGCCATCACCTGTCGTTGTTTTATCCAAACAAATAATGTGACCTGAATTTTCACCACCAAGCATACTATTATATTCATTCATCATTTCAATAACGTAACGATCCCCAACATTGGCGCGTAACAATGGTAAATTCAAGCCTTTCAGCGCATGTTCCATCCCTAGATTTGTCATCAATGTACCAACAATTGGCCCTGTTGCTAAACCTGATTTCAAACGCGCTTTTGCAATGATATAAATCAATTCATCGCCATCAACCAATTCACCTTTGTGATCAACCATAATCAGCCGATCACCGTCACCATCCAATGCAATCCCAAAATCTGCCTTTTGTTCTAAAACCGTTTCAACCAGATTTTGAGGGCTTGTTGCGCCGTAGCCTTGATTGATATTTAAACCATTTGGTTCTGTGCCAATTGCAATCACGTTTGCACCTAATTCTGTGAAAACGTGCGGCGCAATGTGATAAGTTGCGCCATTTGCACAATCCACCACAATTTTCATTCCATCGAAATCAATTCCCGTTGGAACGCTAGCTTTACAGAATTCAATATATCGTCCCGCAGCATCTTCTACTCGTTTGGCTTTCCCCAACTTTGACGATTCAACTGTCGTAATGGTTTCAGAATCTAAATAAAACTCGATTTTTTGTTCCATTCCATCAGGTAATTTTGTGCCTTGCGCTGAAAAAAACTTGATGCCGTTATCGTAAAACGGGTTGTGTGACGCACTTAGAACAATGCCTGCTTTTGCGTGTAAAGTACGAGTTAAATACGCAATCGCAGGCGTTGGCATTGGACCTACCAAACGGGTATCAATTCCAGCGGCTGTCAAACCTGCTTCTAATGCCGATTCAAACATATAACCTGAAATGCGCGTATCTTTGCCAAGTAAAACGAAGTTTTGCCCTTCACTCGCAAAAACTTGTCCTGCTGCCCAACCCAATTTCAACATGAAATCAGGGGTGATCGGATAAGTTCCGACTTTGCCGCGAATGCCATCTGTTCCAAAATATTTTTTTGCCATTTCGTTACCTCAAAATCTGAATAATAAAAAAGGAGAAACGCTCGCGCCTCTCCTTACATTATGAACTTAATAACAATTTAGTTTTGTTCAATAGGTTTGCCGATTGGAACGATGTTGTCGGGAATTTCATCACCAACCACAACATGCAAACCGCCTTTAGGTGGTTTTGGATCATTCCAGCCCGCTGGTTCACGCACGGTTTCTTTACGTTCCATCAAATCATCAATCATATCTTTATCGATGGTTTCGTATTTCATTAGCGCCGACGCCATTGAATGCAAAATGTCCGCATTTTCTTTCAAAATCGTTTCAGCACGAAGATAGTTTTTATCAATAAATGAACGGATTTCTTCATCAATGCTGTGCGACGTTTCTTCGGCAACCGTTTTGTGACGTGTGACCGAACGACCTAAAAACACTTCACCTTCTTCTTCGCTGTATGAAAGCGGCCCTAAACGTGGTGAAAAGCCCCATTTTGTCACCATGTTTCGTGCTAACTCGGTTGCACGCTCAATATCATTCGATGCGCCAGTGCTGACGTGTTCTGCGCCGTAAATAATCTCTTCTGCAATTCGACCGCCGTATAAACTTGAAATCATGCTATCTAATTTCTGTTTGCTCGCGCTGTACGAATCACGTTCTGGTAAAAACATCGTCACACCTAACGCACGACCACGCGGCATGATGCTGACTTTATAAACAGGGTCATGTTCTGGAACTAAACGCCCGACGATCGCATGACCTGCTTCGTGATATGCCGTCATTTCTTTTTCTTTCAAATTCATCACCATCGAATGACGCTCTGCGCCCATGATGATTTTGTCTTTGGCTTTTTCCAAATCGGACATACTCACAACACGCTTATTCATGCGTGCCGCAAACAATGCTGCTTCGTTGATTAAATTCGCTAAATCCGCACCCGAAAAACCTGGTGTACCTTGGGCGATATATTGAACTTGAACATCGTCTGCGCTCGGTACTTTTTTAATGTGAACATTCAAAATTTGTTCACGTCCGCGAACATCTGGCAAACCAACCGTTACTTGTCTATCAAAACGACCTGGACGTAATAACGCTTTATCTAAAACGTCTGGACGATTGGTTGCCGCGATGACGATAATGCCTTCGTTGCCTTCAAAACCATCCATTTCAACGAGCAATTGGTTTAAGGTTTGTTCACGTTCGTCATTACCACCGCCTAAACCTGCACCACGTTGACGACCAACAGCATCGATTTCATCGATGAAAATAATGCACGGAGCGTGTTTTTTAGCCGTTTCAAACATATCACGCACGCGCGACGCACCAACACCGACAAACATTTCTACAAAATCCGAACCTGAAATGGTGAAGAACGGCACTTTTGCTTCACCTGCAATCGCACGCGCCAACAATGTCTTACCTGTTCCTGGTGGCCCAATCATTAACGCGCCGCGTGGAATTTTACCGCCGAGTTTTTGATATTTGGCAGGGTCGCGTAAAAAATCAACCATTTCTTCAACTTCTTCTTTGGCTTCGTCACAACCCGCAACATCCGCAAAGGTGATTTTGATTTGGTCTTCTTCAAGCATACGCGCTTTACTTCTGCCAAACGTCATTGGGTTTTTGCCACCAGGCATTCCACCGTTCATTTGACGCATGAAGAAAACCCACACACCAATCAACAATAACATTGGTCCAAATGACACCAATAATTGCATTAACATCGTTGGTTGTTCGGGGGCAGATACTTTGATGTCAACGTTATTTGCTAACAAATCATCAATTAAATGTGCGTCATTTGGTGCATAGGTTTTAAAAATTTGTCCATTTTGGAACTTACCTTTCACCGTGTTTTCATCGATAACAACTTGTTGAACCTGCCCTGCTTTTACAGAATCGATGAATTGCGAATAAGACAACGATGAATCAACTCTATCGCTTTGTTGTGTGCTACCAAAATTATTAAACAGTGACATCAGCAACATTGCGATGACACCCCAAACCAGTATATTTTTTATCATATTGCTTTCTTACGGCTCTCAACTTGAAAAACTTGAGTGATTATATCGGGAATTGATTTTAGCCCGATGATTTTTTACGATTTTATGACTTAAAACCCTTTGCCAAAATATAAACTTCATTGCTACGAGGTCGAGAAGCCTTGGGTTTGCGAATCACCACGCTGTTGAAGGCTTGTTGAACCTCTTTGAAATACGCTTCAAAACCTTCGCCTTGAAAGATTTTAACGAGAAAATTTCCGTTTTTCGCCAATACCGTTTTCGCGGTATCTAATGCTAATTCGCATAAATACATGGCACGGGCTTGGTCAGTGCTTTTATTGCCGCTCATATTCGGAGCCATGTCAGACATCACAAAATGAATCGGCTCGTTATTCAAAACAGCATAAAGTTCATTCAAAACGCTTTCTTCGCGGAAGTCGCCAATAATCATGTCAACGCCTTCAAGCGGTTCCATTGGCAAAATATCTAACGCCACTAAACGTCCATTTTTGCCTAATAACTGCCGCGCAAATTGCGACCAACCACCAGGTGCAGCACCTAAATCGACAATGTTAATTCCTGATTTGATTAAGTTATCTTTATCGTTGATTTCTTTGAGCTTGAAAACGGCGCGAGAACGATAACCTTGCGCTTGCGCCATTTTGACGTAAGGGTCGTCGAAATGCTCTTGCATCCATTGTGTACTGCTTTTAGTTCGTGCCATAAGGTGTCATTTTTAGTGTAGAATTGCGCTTTATCAAGCCTTTTGAGTGTAGGAAAAACGTGTGGATGCTGTAAAAAAGAAAAAATTTAAATCAGACGCGCATCATTTAAAACCTGTTGTGATGATTGGGCAAGCGGGTTTGACGACGGCGGTGATTGCAGAAATTGAATTAGCACTTGATGCTCATGAATTGATTAAAATCAAAATTCGCGCCGAACGTGATGAACGCAAAGAAATCTGCGATGAAATTTGTGCGGCGACCACCGCTGAATTAGTTCAATCAATTGGGCAAATCATTGTGATTTACCGTCACAACCCCAAAAAGTAAAATTAAAAAGGTTCAAACAGCGTTTGAACCTTTTGTTTTTAGATATATTTAATATCAATAATTTCGTACTCAACATCACCCGCAGGGGCTTTTACCGTCACAATATCTTCAACTTCTTTGCCAATCAACGCGCGTGCAATCGGCGAACCGATGGAAATTCGACCTTCTTTGATATTGGCTTCATCTTCACCCACGATTTGATACGTCACACGTTTTTCGTTTTCTAAATCTTCAAGTTCAACCGTTGCGCCAAAAATGACTTTACCGCCTGCGTCGATTTTTGTGACATCGATAATTTGCGCGTTCGCTAATTTACCTTCGATTTCGCCAATTCGACCTTCAGCAAAACTTTGTTGTTCTTTTGCCGCGTGATATTCGGCATTTTCTTTTAAATCGCCGTGTGCGCGAGCTTCCGAAATGGCGTTAATGATGCGCGGACGCACAACGGTTTTTAATTCTTCAAGTTCAGCTTTTAATTTTTCTGCACCTTTGACGGTGAGTGGGACTTTACTCATTTTTTGCTCCAACTAATTGTTCTATTTCCAATATCGCAAAACTCAATCCTTTTGCAACTATGCCTTTTATTTTTGTACCTACCCGAATGCTTGGATGGCAATAATCAACTAGAAAGCAGTCGTGATTTTCTAGTTTTACCTTCCAATAACCAACACCTGTAGAAGTTTTCATCTTATCGGAATTTTTACAGTCAAAGACAGCAGCCAAGTGTTCACCATTACCACAAGCAACAATAAAGTGAGGTTGATAAATTGAAAGTTGAGTAATAATTTCAGCTTTGTCATTAACAACCACCTGAGCAAGTGTTGTGTTTCTTACCGAACCACCACCCCATGTTTTCTTCAGCTGAATAATACAATGATGGCTTAGTAACTTGCGTATTGAACTTTCATCTTTAATTGTATTTTCAGCACAATCCCAAGAATCTGAATTATTGTTCAAAAAATAACACCACTTAGCGATGGTTTCCCACCACAAAGTTGGTTCGTGTTCTAATTCATATCGCTGGTTATAAGTTCTATTTTCAAAAGAATCAGCAAAATTAGGATTACCCAAATTACCATCTTTCAAAACAAAGACTACTTTCCGTTTTTCCTGCAAATAAACTTCAGGAGTTGGACAGCCATCAATTACAAAAGACTCGTCAATGTATTTTTTCTTCCACTCTGAAAATAATTGGTCTTCGGCTTCTCGAATGTTCATTACTTCAAACTTTTATGTAAATCTTGCAAGCAATTCACGTCACCTGCATCGAGTTCACCGAGCGCAAAACATGCGGCTCTCGCGCCTGCCATCGTGGTGTAATACGTCACGCGATGTTGCAAAGCCTCGCGACGCATCGTGAACGAATCGGAAATCGCT
>CAIVBX010000204.1 GCA_903904275.1 uncultured Pseudomonadota bacterium | reverse complement strand
TTGAAAATGCAAAAAACTCACGTTAGCCGAGCGATAAAGCTCTTGGTTGATAAAAGTATCATTCTCAAAGTCAAAGAAGGTACGACAACGGGTTATAAACTGAATCCAACTTACGGCTGGAAAGGCAAAGTTGAAAACATGGAAAAAGCAAAAACGCGAATGACTGAAGAAAAAATTATTGATTTTCAAGAAGCGCGTGAACGTCAAAATCCAAGTTCTAAAAGTGAAATTTCATCTGAAGAAATCCCTTATTGATGAATATGTTTAACCACTGCGACACGTTAAAAAGTTTGAGGTAAAAAATGGCAATTCATGATTATTTAGAAGATTTATCGTCGTTGTTGCCAGCCGTAACGCTGCTCGAAAAAATGGGATTTACTTACCTTTCCCCGACGGTGCAACTCGCACAACGAAGCGGCAAAACATCAAAATGCGTGCTTGAAAATGTGTTGATTGACCAGCTCAAGAAAATCAACCGCATTACATTCAAAGGACAAAACCACGCTTTCAGTGAAGGCAACATTCAAAAAGCGGTTCAAGCCTTAACAGGATTCAATTTGATAGCTTAATGACCACCAGCGAGGAAATTTATGATTTGCTGACATTGGGCAAAAGCCTTGAACAAACGATTGACGGTTACACAAAGAGTTTTTCATTTAATTACATCGACTGGAAACACCCAGAAAATAACGTTCATCACGTTTGCGATGAATTTGTTTTAGAACGCCGAAACAGCAAACAAACTCGCCGCCCCGATATTGTGTTATTTGTAAATGGTATTCCGCTTGTTGTCATCGAATGCAAACGCCCCGATTTAAACAACGCACTTGAACAAGGCATTAGCCAACAATTACGCAATCAGCGCAACGACGAAATCCCCGAATTATTTACCTTCGCGCAATTACTGCTATCTGTTTGCCAAAACAAAGCCAGTTACGGTGCAACAGGAACAGCCGCGAAATTTTGGGCAGTTTGGAAAGAAGAAGACCACGCCACGCAAGAAAACGTTTTGCATGAGTTAATCAATTCTCCTATTAGTGATGAATTTAAAACCGCGCTCTTTTCAGAACGAACCCAAGAACAACGTACCTACATGGAAAAATTGTGGCAATCAGGTGAACGTTTGCCTTCACCACAAGATAAAGCCATTCACAGTTTGTTGCGCCCTGAGCGGTTGTTAGAGCTGATTTATCAATACATCGTCTTCGACAACAAAGAAAAGAAAATCGCCCGTTATCAACAATACTTTGCCGTGAAAGCCACTTTAAAACGAGTGACACATCATCGCGGTGATGAAGTTCGCCCCAGTGGTTTTATTTGGCATACAACAGGCTCAGGCAAGTCCTTAACAATGGTAATGCTAGCGAAAGCGTTGGTTTTAGAGCCTTCGATTCCAAACGCGAAAATTGTTTTAGTGACTGACCGTGTTGACCTTGACGACCAAATTTACAAAACATTCCATGCTTGTGGCAACAAGCTAAAACAGGCGAGCATTTATTAGATTTAATCATCCATAACAAAGCCACGATTATCACCAGCATCATTAACAAATTTGAAACGGCAAGCCGCAAGAAAAAAATCAATGACGAAAGCAGTAACATTTTTGTTTTAGTCGATGAATCGCATCGCTCACAATATGGCGTTTCTCATGCCAAGATGCGAAACATTTTTCCAAACGCTTGTTACATTGGTTTTACTGGCACGCCGTTACTTGCTAAAGATAAATCTACCGCAAATAAATTTGAAGGCTTTATTCACAAATACACTATGAATCAAGCCGTAAAAGATGGTGCAG
>CAIVBX010000203.1 GCA_903904275.1 uncultured Pseudomonadota bacterium | reverse complement strand
TTGTAACGCACGCTGGCAACAGTCAAATGCACGGTTTCAGGATTCGCTTTGCCGCTTGAAGAAATTGAATAAGCGCGATGTTGCAACGGTTTTAATAACGCCACAAACTCTGCCGCTGAAAATTCAACGCTTGGATTTTGCAACAATAAATCGAGCGTATCGCGTCCCCACAAATAATTGCTCAACGCTTCTTTGTCGTTCAATGCGTTGTTTAATTCTTGATTGCCTGAGCGCGTAGCGATTTCTTGCAACAATTCTTTACTTGGCGTTTTGATTTCAAACTGATTTTGCAACGCTTCGCGCAATGACACGCCGTTAATGATTTCGTCGCCATCGCATTTAATTGCTTTCAAAATATCAGAAACTAAATCTGGGCAATTTGTTGGCACAACGCAAAGTGCGTCGCCTGCTTCATAACTTAAACCCGAACCCGCGATTGAAATTTCATAATGGCGGATTTCTTTTGACGAATTTTCAGCCGTCAATAAACGATTCACCAGCAATTTCGCAGGGAATGGATTTTTACGGTTGTATTGTGATTTGTCGTCGCTGTCTTCAGAAACGATTGCTGTGGTTGCATCGCTACCTGCCAATGCTGGAATCACAGAGTGCATCCATTCTTCGGCAGGTTCTTCGTATTCGACATCGCAATCGACGCGCGTTTGCAAACGGGTTGCGCCGAGTTCGGCTAAACGGTTGTCCCAATCAATCCCTGCTTGGCAGAATAAATCGTAACTGGTGTCGCCTAACGCTAAAACCGCGAATTGCAGATTTCCTAATTTCGCCATCGAATCGGCTTTGACCGCAGACCATAACACTTGAGCGTTGTCAGGCATTTCGCCTTCGCCGTAAGTGCTGGTGACGATGAGCAAGGTTTCCATTTTTGTCAGCGCGTCGGCATCAACTTCATCCATACTTTTGATGACAGGATTTAAACCGTGTGCTTTGGCGACTTTAACGGCATCACGCGCAACCGATTCGGCTGTGCCAGTTTGTGAACCATACAAAATATGAATGGTGCGAGCGGTTTGCGCGTTGCCGCTGTTTTGCACAAGTTGCGAATGCAAGCCAGCGAAAAATCCGCCGAGCCATGCACGTTGATTGTCGCTGTAAGGTGCGTCGTTTGGAAGTTGGTGTGTTTTCATTTCATTAAACCTAAAATTTATTTTCCCGATTAAGCCGCAAGTCCATCTTGTGCCAATTCCAGCCCAACCAAACTCGCCAAATGTTTTTCAACGGGCGTAATGTTTGCCAATGCTGCGCGATTTGCGTGGCTTTGCTCAATAATCCAAACCGTTGAACCCATCGAGTTAATGCTTTGCACCGAGCGATTGATTAACGCGGTTTTGTAATCATTCAAACGTTTATTTGCGAGCAACGCCGCGATTTCGTCATCGTTATAACTGCTGTAGGCTTCACGAGTGGTTTTGACTAACGCATCTTGCAATTTGCGCGGACGTTCCAAAATCAATTTTTTCGCCGCTTTTTCAATGTGAGTAGGCGTGCGTTGTGATTCGGACGCAGTTTTAAGCATTTCAGCTGCAACCGTTTGTGCTTTATCGAAGACCGCAAAACTGTTAATCAAATTAAACGCTAACGCGCTGTCGGTTTCGCCAAACGCAGGAATCGCACCGTTAAACAACGGCTGACCTGATTGATAGGCTTTTTTGACTTGCGCGATTTGCGTTTGTGCTAAATCGACCGCCAATTCTTCTACCATTTCTTTCGCATCCATCGACGCTTTTAAATAGCTGGCAGTTTGCGTTTTATAGAGCCACAACGGCATTGCAAACTTGAAATGTTTGCGTTCATTTTCCCAATTGGCGAGCAAGTTACGCGCTTTGCTTGAATTCGCATATTCGGCATGTTGCTCAAGCATGTGTAACACGATTTTTTCGTGTGCATCATCTTCAGTTAAATCGTGCAATTCCACAGACGTTTTGTCGTACAACGCAGCGAGTTTATTTTCAGGGTCATATTGGTAAGCGTTACCGCCTGACATCCCGTTGCAGAAACCTTTGCCAAAGCCGCCGATGTTAAGCACTGCGCCGTTGGTCATGTATTCGCAACCGAAATCGCCCACACCTTCAACCACCGCCATCGCGCCAGAATTACGCACCGCAAAACGGTCGCCCGCTTCGCCGTTGATAAACGCTTTACCGCCTGTCGCACCGAATAACGCGAAGTTACCGATTAACACGTTATTACCTGGGGTTTTGATACCGCCACCTGGTGATTCGACAACTAACACGCCGCCGCTCATCGATTTGCCAACGCCATCGTTTGCCGTGCCTAAATGACGTAAATACATCCCGTCATTCATAAACGCCGCATAACTTTGACCAGCCGAGCCGTGTGTTCGAAGCACGATGGTTTCGGGAGCTAAATAACGTCGTCCGTGTTCGTTTTTGTAAATGAATGGCGCATCGCCTTTGAATTCGTAATTTAA
>CAIVBX010000202.1 GCA_903904275.1 uncultured Pseudomonadota bacterium | reverse complement strand
CAATGGAGTATTACTGACGGTTTCTTTGTTCTCTTTTAACGTTAATTCTGACATTTTTTATGCTTGGATGACGCAAGATTTGTTGCCAAAAGTTTCTACAGGCAGTGTCATTGTTATGGATAATGCTTCGTTTCATAAACGTGAGGACATTGTTCAACGTATTCAAAGCGCGGGCTGTATTGCTGAATTTTTACCCCCTTACTCGCCCGATTTCAACCCGATTGAACATACTTGGGTGCAACTAAAATCCATTCCTAACAAGATGAGATGCTCTATTGATGAACTTTTTTCTCGTCCCATTATTGGTAATCTTTTTATAGTGCGTTAGCTATACCTCGTCCGCCGATGTGAAAAGCAATGATTTATCGAATTCTAACGTCCATAGCAACCAAATCCATTGTTTATTTTCCTTGTTTCCCACAAAACTCCACATTTCATCAGTTTCAGCAAATAAGAGCTGAACTTTACTGTTCTTGTATTTTTAGGGGATCTTGAATCCCAAATCATCAGGCGTTTGAGCATACAATATGGCAAGATAGCCTAATAACCACGTTAAACTCACTGAGAAAATACGGTAAATCCCTCGCAGTAAATTTCTTTCAAGTAACGCTTTGTTTATCAATTCTTTTTCAAAATCTTTTATTTCTTTGAACTCGTAATCTATCACAAACTGCCTGCCACATTCTTTGCCGCGATAGTTTTGTTTTCTATTGTGTAGTGCCCGTTCTTTTTATATTTTTCGCTACCACACTTTGGACAAACTTCTCGTATCATTATTAAACTCTCAAATCATTGTAAATGATTCCAAAATATACAATTTTTTGGTATTGCCATTTAGAGCATTACTTGTTTAGCACTACCCAACTGCGTAATTCGTCGCAACTTTACCAAAGTGACGAATAAAGTTCTGATTTTTTTAATGCCATGTTTTAGTGTCCAATTTTAAAAAATAAAAAAACCGTAAAGTTTTTAACCTAACGGTTTTTTCGGGATGTGGTCAATTATTAACTAGCGATTACTTTCCAATGCAAAAACTGGAAAAAATCTTCCCCAATAAATCATCTGAGGTAAATTCACCCGTAATTTCCGCTAAATGTTGTTGTGCTTGCCGTAAATCTTCAGCAACTAATTCACCTGCCAACGCATTTTGTAATTGCGATAACGCTTGCTCGACAAATTCATGTGCCGCTTTCAAGGCTTCTAAATGTCGCCGACGGGCAATAAATACATTTTCTGCACTGGCATTGAAACCGACAAATTCTTTTAAATGTGTAGTCAACAAATCTAAACCGAGATTTTGCTTAATCGAAATATAAATCGCCGTGCCATTTTCGGTCGTTACTATTTCAGGCTCGCGAGACAACAAATCAATTTTGTTATAAACACGAATCACCTCAACACCTGTGGGTAAAGTTGTTGATAACTTTTCGATTTCGCTTTCTGATTCACGCGAATCAATGAGCAACAAAATCAAATCTGCCTTTGCCATTTCAGCATGAGCGCGACGAATGCCTTCTTGCTCGACGACGTTATCTGAATCACGCAACCCAGCCGTATCGATGATGT
>CAIVBX010000201.1 GCA_903904275.1 uncultured Pseudomonadota bacterium | reverse complement strand
TTGCCATGCGAAAGTAGGGAATTGCCAAGCTCTTATTTTTAAGATTAAGCCCAAAATCATTAGATTTTGGGCTTTTTTGTTTTCAATTGTCAGGTAAAATCGAATGAAAAAAATTTCACGTCATTTTTGTCATGCTGTAACCATTATTCTTGCGTTGAATTTAACGTCTTGCAGCACTACGCCAGAACGTGAAATTACAATGATTCCAGAAACAAAAGAAATTGTGCCGCTTGTTAAAATTGAAACGCTAGGTCCAATATCAAAACCAACATTACCTGAAGCTATTTCAGTAACAATGCCGCTTTCAATCAATCAAAATGTTAAAAATTTTGTTCAAAAAATGGTGAGAAAACATCACTTCAACGAATACGAATTAACACAATTATTACAATCTGCTGTAATTAAAGACGATATTTTAAAACGTATCGCATTGCCATCGGAAGGAATGCCATGGCACAAATATCGCAAAATTTTTTTGACGGAAGCGCGAATCGAAAACGGTGTAAAATTTTGGCGTGAAAATACTGAAGCGTTAACTCGCGTTTCAGCACAAACAGGCGTTGCGCCAGAAATTATTGTGGCAATTCTTGGTGTTGAAACAGGTTACGGTAAAAACATGGGAAATCATCGTGTTTTAGATGCTTTGGCAACATTGGCATTTTCTTATCCTCCACGCAGTCCATTTTTTACAGGCGAACTAGAACAATTTTTACTTTTATGCCGTGAAGAAAATATGAATCCGCAAGAGCCTCTTGGTTCTTATGCAGGTGCAATGGGTTATCCACAATTTATGCCAAGTAGCTTTCGTTCGTTGGCGAAAGATTTTGAACATGATGGATATCGAGATATTTGGAAAAATCCTCGTGATGCCATTGCTAGCGTCGCAAATTATTTTGAAAAAAATGGTTGGCAGCAAGGGCAGGGCGTTGCTATTCAAGCAAAAGCTATTGGCAATCTATACAAATCTATTTTAAATCAAGATGTAAAACCGAATACAACGTTGGCACAATTAAATCACATCGGTGTAAGTTCGACTGAAAATATATCGGCAAATACGAGTGTAAAATTAGTTGCACTTAAACAATTAGATGGTGATGAATTGTGGTTAGGATTGCATAATTTTTATGTCATTACACGTTATAATCACAGTCCATTATACGCAATGGCAGTGTATCAACTGAGTGAAGAAATTAAGCAACGGCGATAAATTTACTCGAGTTTGATATGATAAAGGAGCATTCGACAATACGTTACGTCGATGTTTTTACAATAATAACAATCTATATTTTTAGGAGTTCATACAATGAAGAAATTTTCTACTCCATTTGCTGCAACCGTGGGCGCAGCTTTAATTTCAAGTGTTAGTGTTACCACTGTAAATGCTGATACAAATTTATTCGGTGCGACAGAATTGTCGTCGGGTTATATGCAGGTTGCTGCTGCCGAAATGGCGTGTGGTACTGGTATGAAAATGGAAAAACCGAAAGCGCCAGAAGGCGCGTGTGCAGGAAAAAAATCTGACACTACAGCAAAAACGATAGCCGAAGGAAAATGCGGCGATATGATGGATGGCGATAAAATGAAAAAAGGCATGGAAGCCTCTTGCGGTGGAATGATGAAAGGTAAAGAAGGATCGTGTGGTGAAATGCACGGTGCAATGAAAGAAGCGGCTTGTGGTGCTGCTATGACAGATAAAAAACCAGAATCTAATGATAAACCAGCAGGTTTTATTGTAAAGCCGTCACACTAATAATTCTGTAATTTGAGCTGTGATTTGGAAGGGCATGAATCACTCGATTCATGCCCTTTTCTATTGTGATACAATTTACTAATCAAAAAGTTATTCTATCCTTTGTTTTAATCGTCAAAAGTATGCTTATGAAATTAAAAACGCTTTCTCGTGTCATGTTGCTTTGTTTAGCAGTTTCTCCATTTGTTCAAGCTGGTGAAGAATTTGTCGTTCAAGATATTAAAATTAAGGGTTTGCAACGTATTTCAGAAGGTACTGTTTATAATTATTTACCTGTTACCGTTGGTGAACGATTTTCATTGGACAATACAGATTCCGCGATTAAATCACTTTTCAAAACAGGATTTTTTAAAGATATTTCAGTAGAACGAGATAATTCAACACTCATTGTGAATGTTGTTGAACGCCCCTCAATTGCGAAGATTATTTTTGAAGGAAATAAAGATTTAAGCAAAGACGATTTAGAAAAAGCACTTAAAAAAATTGGTTTATCTGAAGGCAAGACATTTGACAGGCAATTACTCGATAAAGTTGAGCAAGAATTAAATCGTCAATATCTTAGTCACGGTAAATATGGTTTAACAATTAAAACAGACGTGACTGATTTAACTCGAAATCGTGTTGCGATTTTTATTAAAATTTCTGAAGGTCGTGTTGCTAAAATTAAAGAAATTAACATCGTTGGTAATAATGTTTTTGTTGAATCTGAATTATTAAAAAAACTCGAGTTGAATACATCTAACTTGTTGTCTTTTTATACAAAAGATGATCAGTATTCAAAACAAAAATTGTCTGCCGATTTAGAAACATTACGTTCATATTATCTGGATCGTGGCTATATCAATTTTAATATCGAATCGACACAAGTCGCCATTACACCAGATAAAAAAGATATTTACGTCACAATTAACGTTAAAGAAGGCGACGTTTATACGCTCGATAAAGTCAAACTTGCTGGCAATTTAGTCGTGCCTGCCGATGAGTTAATTAAATTGATGAAAGTTGGATCAGGTGAGGTTTTCTCACGAAAACAAGCAACTGAAACATCAAAAGCAATTTCTGATCGTTTAGGAGACGATGGTTATGCGTTTGCCAATGTTAATATGGTTCCAGAAATTCATGAAGTAACGAAAACAGTAGATATGACATTTTTTGTTGATCCTGCAAAGCGTGTTTCAGTTCGTCGAATCAATATCAAAGGTAATACTAAAACCCGTGATGAAGTATTACGTCGTGAAATGCGTCAAATGGAAGCAAGTTGGGCATCAAGTTCTAAAATTGAACGTTCAAAAACGCGATTGGAGCGTTTAGGTTATTTTGAAGATGTAAATGTTGAAACACCACCTGTTGCAGGAACAGCTGACGAAATTGATGTAAATTACACTGTGACCGAAAAACCATCGGGAAATTTAATGGCAGGTGTGGGTTATTCTCAGGTTCAAGGGATTGTTTTAAATGCTAACATTTCACAAGATAACGTTTTCGGTTCAGGCAAACGGGTGAATTTAGCGTTTAATAACAGCAACTATTTGACCAGTTATCAATTTGGTTTTCAAAATCCGTATTTCACTGTTGATGGGATTAGTCAGGGCTACAATCTAGGCTACAGCAGTCGAAATGCTGGGGCGATTAACATTTCAAACTACAATACTGACGTTGTAAATGCGGGAATTAACTTTGGTTTGCCAATCAATGAATTTGACAGTATTCGTTTTGATTTAGATGGCAAATACACCACATTGAAAACAACGGCATATTCGTCTGATCAAATTCGGAATTTTTTAATGTGTAAATCAATTAAAGATTGTGGAAGTGGTGCAATAAATAACAATGCTGAACAACAATCGTATTTAACTTTTGCTCCTTCGATTGGTTGGACGCACGACACATTAAATCGTGCCGTTTTTCCAACAAGTGGTTGGCAACAACGTTTTTCAGCATTAGCAACCGTTCCAGGAAGCGATTTAGAATACTATAAAATGAATTACAAACATCAAATGTATTTTCCAATTGCAAAAGATTTAACCTTTCGTTTGCAAGGTGAAGCAGGTTATGGTGATGGTTATGGAAATACAAGTGAATTGCCCTTTTTTGAAAACTACTTTGCTGGCGGTTCTGGTTCCGTTCGAGGTTTTAAAAATAACACTTTAGGTCCTCGTGAAAGTCGGACTAACTGTACACTCGTGACAACTACTTCAGGCACAATAAATCCTTGTGCATACCAAAATTATTCACTTGGTGGTTCAACAAAAGTTATCGCTAATGCCGAATTGTTTTTCCCCGTTCCATTTATGTCAGAAACAAAATCTGTTCGTTTAGGTACATTTTTTGACGCGGGTTCATTAAGCAATGGAATGAACATTGACAACATGAAGTATTCAGCTGGTGTTTCAGGAGAATGGTTGTCTCCATTTGGAGCATTATCAGTAAGTGCTGCAATGCCTCTCAATGCAAATCCACTACAAACCATAAATGGAATTACAACTGGCGACCAAAAACAGATATTCCAATTTAACTTTGGGCAAAACTTCTAAAACAATTTTTAGTTTGTCGTGCTTATCATTTACAATTTAAACATTATTTTTATTTCAATCGATTACATCGGAGAGTTCTATCTTTATGAAAACCAAAATCGCGTTATTTTTAGGCTTAATTTTTGCAGCAAACATCAGTTATGCCGATTTAAAAGTGGGCTTTGTGAACATTCCAGCGGTACTTGAAAAAGCTCCACAAGCTGAAAAAGCCAAAAAGCGTTTAGAACAAGAATTCTCGCCACGCGATAAACAACTTGTTTCACAACAAAAAGAGATTCAAAACATGGAAGAACGCTTAACTCGTGACGCAGCAGTATTAGGCGAAACAGGTCGTGCAAATTTAGAAAAAGATGTTTTAAACAAAAAACGTGATTTCAAACGCACGCAACAAGAGTTTAGCGAAGACTTCAATGTTCGTCGTAATGAAGAATTAGGCAAATTACAACGCCGTATTGTTGAAGCTATTCGCGGGATTGCAAAAGATCAAGGCTTTGATTTGTTATTAACTGATGGCGTAATTTATGCGAGTGAACAAATCGACGTGACGGCACAAGTTCAACAAAAATTAACCTCAATGCCTGAGTGATTATAGGCTTCAAATCCGTCCGAATACCCTCTTATAACCTAAAAAAGTGAAGTTAAAATCATGTCTATAACATTAGATATTCTCCAAATTCAAGCCTTTCTGCCACACCGTTATCCGTTTTTATTAGTGGACAAAGTTGTGGAATGTGAGCCAGGCGTTAGGTTATTAGGGGTGAAAAATGTCACTTATAACGAGCCATTTTTTCAAGGACATTTTCCGCAAAAACCTGTCATGCCTGGCGTGTTAATTTTAGAAGCAATGGCACAAACGACAGGTTTGTTAGCCTCTGAAACGGCAGGCGCAGAATTAAAAGGCATGATTTATTATTTAACAGGCATCGACAAAGCGAAATTTAAACGTCCTGTTGTACCTGGCGATCAGTTGATGCTTGAAGCGCGTTTTGTCAGAAGCAAACGCAACTTATGGGCATTTGAATGTAACGCTAGTGTTGACGGTGAGTTTGTTGCTAGTGCTGAAATTCGTTGCGCGGCTGTTGTTGAGTAAAATTTTGATTCATCCTACCGCAATTATCGATTCACGCGCTGAACTCGCTGACAATGTGCGAATTGGCGCGTTTTCAATTATTGGTGCAGATGTAAAAATTGATTCGGGTAGCGTTATCGAATCACACGTTGTTGTCAAAGGTCACACAACGCTCGGCAAAGATAATCACATTTATCAGTTTTGTTCGATTGGCGAAAATCCTCAAGATAAAAAATATGCTGACGAAATAACACGCCTTGAAATTGGCAATCGTAATGTGATTCGGGAATATACCTCGATGCACCGTGGCACGCATCAAGATCACAGTTTGACCAAAATAGGCAGTGATAATTTGTTTATGGCATATACCCATGTCGCGCATGATTGCATAATTGGAGATCATGTCATTATGGCAAATGGTGCGTCACTTGCGGGTCATGTACGTTTGAACAGTCATGCGATTTTGGGCGGATTTACGTTGGTTCATCAATTTACCCAAATCGGGCAATACAGTTTTTCAGCTATGGGTAGCGCAATTACACAAGACATTCCACCCTTTGTAATGGTTGGTGGTCGTCCTACTCGTCCACACGGCATTAACTCTGTTGGCATGGAACGCAACGGCATTTCTGCTGAAGATATTCGCCTAATTCGCAAAGCCTATAAAATGATTTACAAAATGAATTTGCGTCTTGAAGATGCCATTGAGCAAATGGAAGACTTAGCAGGTGATAGCAAAGAATTGTCGAATATGGTGAATTTTCTTCGCAACGTGACACGCGGCATTTTACGTTAAATCATGTTAATTGCAGGCGTAGACGAAGCAGGGCGTGGTTGTTTAGCGGGAAATGTGTTTGCAGCTGCTGTGATTTTAAATCCTGAATTTCCTATTATCGGTTTAGCCGATTCCAAAGCGTTAAGCGAAAAAAAACGCGGATTTCTCTCCGAACAAATCAAAAAATACGCATTAAGTTGGTCAATCGCACAAGCAAACGTTGATGAAATTGATAATTTGAACATTTTACAAGCGACATTACTTGCGATGCGTCGCGCGGTTGAAAGTCTGCATATTCAACCAAATGAAGTGTTAATTGACGGTAATCAACTTCCAAAAATATCAATTCCCGCACGCGCCATCATTCAAGGCGACAAAACGGTTCAAGAAATTAGCGCAGCATCGATTTTAGCGAAAGTAGCGCGTGATGAATCGATGTATGAAGCCGCTCGATGTTATCCACAATTTTCCTTTTCAAAACATAAAGGTTACGGCACAAAATTGCATTGCCAAGAAATTGAACAATTTGGCATCTTGGAAATTCACCGTAAATCGTTTAATCCTATCAAAACATTATTACTGCAAAAATGAAACGCATTGTTTTAGGCATTGAATACGATGGAAGTCGTTTTTTTGGTTGGCAATGGCAAGTTGAGCAACGCAACATTCAACATGAATTACAACAAGCGTTAAGCAAAATTGCACAACATTCAATCACTGTGCAATGTGCAGGTCGTACCGATACGGGCGTTCATGCAACGGAACAAGTTGTGCATTTTGATACAACCGCCATTCGTACTTTAGAAGCGTGGCATCGTGGTACAAATACGCATTTGCCGCCTGATGTGCGTGTGATTTGGGCGCAAGAAGCGGTCGATGATTTTCATGCGCGTTACAGCGCAATCGCTCGTTTTTACCGATATGTAATTTTGAATCGCAACACACCTTCTGCCTTGAATCGACAAACAACATGGTGCGCGTTGCCGCTTGATGCTGAAAAAATGCACCAAGCCGCACAAAATTTAATGGGTCATCATGATTTCACCTCGTTTCGGGCGCAAGGTTGTCAGTCAAAAAGTCCATGTCGAACGATGTATTTCATCGATGTTCACCGCGAAGATGAAAAAGTCATTATTGAATTATCAGCCAATGCGTTTTTGCATCACATGGTACGAAATATCGCAGGCGTTTTAATGACTATTGGTTCAGAAAAACAATCTGTTTCATGGACACAAGAATTACTTGATGTAAAAAATCGAAAATTGGGCGGCGTAACAGCCCCGTCAGATGGTTTGCATTTAGCAGGCGTTTATTATCCAGAGCATTACGGCATTAAAAAGAATCCTATTTTCAACAAATTACCAAATGACGCGAAGCGTTTTGATTGAAACGAAAAAATTTTGCTGTTAAAAACCTTAAAACAGTGTGTTATAGTCGGTTTTAATGAGAATGGTTATTGATAACCAGTTATTTTGTTTTGATTTTTCACATTGAGGCGCGATTTTATGACTACCAGTTTGAATACGTTTGCAGTTGGCGACACAGGAAAAATTACAGGTTTTGATATTGCTGGCAAAGCCTATCGAAAACGTTTGCTCGCAATGGGTTTAACACGCGGTACAGAATTCAAAATTACTCGTTTTGCGCCACTTGGCGACCCAATTGAAATTAAATTACGCGGTTTTTCACTCACGTTGCGAAAAGAAGAGGCCTCAGCAGTTTTGGCGGAACTTGTTGCATGAAAAATGATTTTATCGTTGGTATTGTTGGTAATCCGAATTGTGGAAAAACCACGTTATTCAATGTATTAACGGGTTCAAAACAATATGTCGGCAACTGGGCTGGTGTAACGGTTGAAAAAAAAACAGGCGAATACGATTTTGATAGCAAACATATTCAATGCGTCGATTTACCAGGGACATATTCGCTCGAATCGTCAGATGACAACGTTTCATTAGACGAAAAAATTGCCCGTGATTATGTCGCGTCACGCGAAGCCGATTTAATTATCAATATTGTCGATGCGTCAAATATAGAACGAAATTTATATCTCACCGCGCAATTGATTGAAATGCGTGTGCCAATGTTGGTTGTTTTAAATATGATGGATGCAGTCAAACGGCGTGGCATCAAAATCGACCTTGACACTTTATCCGAACAATTTGGTTGTCCTGTTGTTGCGATTTCAGCCGCAGCAAAACAAGGAATTTCCGCGTTAAAAATAGCAATAAATCAGGCTGTTATTTCACAACCTATTCCAAATACTCAAATTGCTTATTGCACTGAAATCGAAGTTAGCATTTCACAACTCACGCCAAAATTAACGGATATTGCCAAAAATTATCCTTGTGATTCGCGTTGGCTTGCAATGCGATTACTTGAAAATGACACGCTCGCACAAACGATTTCAGGCGAAAATTTATTACCTTTTGTCACGCAATTGCAGCAACAAGTTGAAACTGAAACTGATGATGAAATTGATATTTTGGCAGCGGATGCGCGGTATGAATTTGTTAATCAATTAACAAAAAAAACCGTCTGCAAACTCAACGAAGTCAGTCGTCACACTAGTGAAAAAATTGACCGAATTGTATTGAATCGCTTTTTAGGCATTCCGATTTTTTTACTCGTGATGTACACCATGTTTTTGTTCACCATCAACGTAGGCAGCGCATTTGTCGATTTTTTTGAGCAAGTGGTGGGTGCATTTTTAATTGACGGATTAGGTCTTTTTTTAACAACTTATGCTTGCCCTGGTTGGTTAAACGTTTTACTCACACAAGGTGTTGGCGGCGGCATTCAAGTTGTCGCCACATTTATTCCGATTGTAGGATTTTTATTTTTATTTTTATCAATGCTTGAAGATTCAGGCTACATGGCACGCGCTGCGTTTGTCATGGATAGATTTATGCGTTTTTTAGGCTTACCAGGCAAAGCCTTTGTGCCGATGATTGTGGGTTTTGGTTGTAACGTGCCTGCGATTATGGCGACCCGAACGCTTGAAAATCCGCGGGATAGAATTCTTACCAATTTGATGAATCCGTTTATGTCTTGCGGCGCACGTTTGCCTGTTTATGCACTTTTTGCAGCGGCATTTTTTCCGATTAACGGACAAAATATCGTTTTTAGTTTGTATGTATTAGGAATTTGCGTGGCGGTTTTGACTGGTTTAATTATGCGGCACACTCTTTTCAAAGGTGAAACCTCGTCGTTTATTATGGAATTACCCGCTTACCATTTGCCGACTTTTCAAGGCGTTTTGATTCGGACAGGCGACCGTTTAAAGTCATTTATTTTGAACGCGGGCAAAATTATTGTGCCAATGGTTTTGGTGTTAAATTTTTTAAATGCACTTGGAACAGACGGAAGTTTTGGACGTGAAAATACGAACCAATCAGTGTTGAGTGAAATCGGACGAAAATTAACATTTGCTTTTGAACCGATGGGAATTCATGAAAATAATTGGGTTGCAACGGTTGGAATTTTCACTGGCGTTTTAGCAAAAGAAGCGGTTGTCGGAACACTTGATGCACTTTATGGACAACTTGAAACACCAAATATTGATGCTGAAAAAACAGCGTTTGATTTACAAAATGCACTGACAGAAGCCGCTTTAACTGTGCCGAAAAATTTATCTGAAATTGCTAATCGATTACTTGACCCGCTAGGTTTGAACGTGGGAAATTTAGAAAATGTTGAAGAAGTTGCCAATGCACAAAACGTTAAAACTGCAACATTCACTGCAATGCAACACAATTTCGATGGGCAAGCTGGCGCATTTGCGTATTTGTTATTTATTTTACTTTATACGCCATGTATTGCTGCAACTGCCGCAATTTATCGTGAAACGTCAGCAGGTTGGGCAGCTTTTACGGCAGTTTGGACAACAGGCATTGCTTACACAACTGCTACGCTTTTTTATCAAACAGCGACGTTTTCACAACATCCAGAAAGTTCATTTATGTGGATTTTTGGTTTAAACAGTTTGCTGGTTTTAGTGATTTTTAAATTGTGGTTGCAAGGTCGAAGTGAGACGAAAACCGCATGATTTTGTCTGAATTACGAAGCTATTTAAAAGAGCGAAAAAGCGTTTCATTACACGATTTGATGTTGCATTTTGACACTGATGCCGAAGCGTTGCGTGGAATGTTACAAGTTTTAATTTCAAAAGGTTATGTCGCAAAATCATCGGCAAACGAAGCGTGCGGGACAAGTTGTTGTAAGTGTGACAGCGCATTAACTGAAATTTACGAATATACAAAATAATTAAAAATATGATGAATGATTTAAGAACAATGACGTTACTCGGTTGGCTCGAAAATGATTGCCTTTTGAATGTTGAAAAATGTGAGCCTGCATCAAATGACGCGAGTTTTCGGCGGTATTTTCGCGTGAAAATCGACGGTCAAAATTTCATTGCGATGGATGCGCCGCCCGATAAAGAAGACATTGTGCCGTTTATGCAGATTGCGAATTTGTTTAAACAAGCAAACGTGAACACGCCGACATTGTTACAACATAATCTTGAAGACGGTTTTATTTTGCTGGAAGATTTTGGTTCGCAATGGTTACTTGATGAATTAAGCGACGAAAATGCAACGCAACTTTATAACCGCGCGTTGACAGCTTTATTGCCGCTGGCGACAAATGAAAATTTATTAAATGCCGATTTACCGCATTATGATGAAACGTTATTGCGCCGCGAAATGGCGTTATTTGCAGAATGGTTTGTTGAACAGCTTTTAGATGATGAATTGCCACAAGCATTGTGGGAAAACGTGCAGAAAATTCTGATTCAATCTGCGTTGGAACAACCTGTTGTTTGCGTTCATCGAGATTATCATTCGCGCAATTTGATGGTTTTGCCAAATGGTGAATTGGGCGTTTTAGATTTTCAAGATGCGGTGTTAGGTGCATTGACCTACGACGCGGTTTCATTATTGCGTGATTGTTATATTGATTGGTCAGATGAAAAAATTGAACATTGGTTGCGTGATTATTTTCAGCAATTGCAAGCTGAAAATGTAGTCGAATGTGATTTTACGCAATTTAAACGTTGGTTTGATTTGATGGGAATGCAACGGCATTTAAAAGTTTGTGGCATTTTTTCGCGTTTGCATTTGCGCGATGAAAAATCGGAATATCTAAAATCTATTCCACGCACGTTAAATTATTTACTTCACGTTTGTGGCGCGTATTCGGAATTCCATGAATTTCAAGAAATTTTGACCCGATTAAAAGCGAAAAATAACGGTTAATGCTAAAATCGCCAGAATAACTTTTCGACCTTACTGAGCCAATTCATGTTGTTACGTCCTGCTTTTCCGTTGTATTTATTTTTTGTTTATGCCTTGTTAAAAACAACGGCTTTTGCGGATGATTTTTCCTCTTTTTCGGTATTTTCTTCTGCTCCAAGCACCAAACAAGAAATCACCAACATTTTAAATTCAAAACAAAACCCGTTTTTAGCACGTTCAAATTTTGAAAATCGCGCCGATGATGTTGATGCGCTTTATAAAAGTAATGATTATGAACCGCTTTGGCTGGCAAATGCCCAATCTGAAAAAAATGTTTCGGATGTGTTAACGTTGCTTTCAAATGCGGCGGCACAAGGATTAAATGCGAACGATTATTCTGTTTCAGCGCTACAGCAAAAATTGCCTTTTGTGCAACTGTTGAAACCTGAAGCAGCAACGGATTTAGCGTTATTTGATACGGCGTTGACGATTTCATTAACTCGTTTTTTGCATGATTTGCATTATGGGCGCGTCAATCCGCAGAGTTTAAATTTTCATTTGAAATTACGCACAAAAAAAACACTCGATTTGCCTCAACTGATTAAAGCCGCAATTTCAGAAGGGAATGTGTCGCAATTAGTGGCAAAAGTTGAACCCACTTTGCCGCAATATCAACAATTACGAAGCGCGTTAGCAACCTATCGGGAACCTGTTGTTACGCCATCAATAAGTGACGAAAAACCACATAAAAAATCAAAACCGAAAAAAACAGTTAATTATTCCGAACGGATTATAAAAATTGAATTGGCAATGGAGCGTTTGCGGTGGTTGCCTGAAATGAATGCGACACAATCGATTATCGTGAACATTCCTGCCTTTCAACTTTGGGGAATGGGCGCGAATGGCGAGGAATTAAATTTAAATGTTGTTGTTGGTAAATCTGAAAAAACGCCCACGCCCATTATTATGGCTGACATGAAATTTGTTGAATTTATGCCTTATTGGAATGTGCCACCTAGCATTTTGAAAAAAGAAATTTTGCCTAAACTGGCACATAATCCCAGTTATTTATCAGGGCAGAATATGGAAGTTGTCTCGTTGAAAGGCGGTGGAATGCGAGTTCGTCAACGTCCAGGTGGAAAAAATGCGTTGGGTCGTTTGAAATTTATTTTTCCCAATAAAGAAGGCGTTTATTTGCATGACACACCATCAAAATCGTTATTTGGTAGAACTCGCCGCGATTTTAGTCACGGTTGCGTTCGGGTACAAAATCCAAATGCGTTAGCAAATTTTGTGTTGAAAAATCAAGATGGTTGGACAAATGAAAAAATTACTGATTCCCTTTCAAGTGATAAACATCATCAAATTAGTTTAAGCAGCACGATTCCTGTTTTATTTTTTTACAGCACTGCGTTTTACGAAGAAAACAATAAATTAGTTTTTTACAATGATATTTATGGACACGATGCGGCATTATTGGCGGCATTAACGAAAATTGATGATGTTCCCGATTCGGCTTTTATTAGTCGAGAACCTGAAACAATTCCTACGCCGTCATTACCAACCGAAGAAAGTCCATTGTTTTCTGAACCCTCACCAGAATAATTAACGCGCTTTTGCACAAACCCAAATTTGAACACGATGACAACCTGCTGTTTTCAATGCGAAGGCTAATTCATGAACCGTTGAGCCTGTTGTCATCACGTCATCAATAATCGCAACGTGTTTTGCTTTAAATGTAGGGGAAATTGAAAACGCATTTTTGATATTGTCATGACGTTCTTCACCTGTTAAACCCACTTGATGTGCCGTGTCCCGATGTCGAATGCAACTGTGAATATCAAGCGGCAAATTCAAACGCTGAGAAATAACACGCGCAATTTCAATCGATTGATTAAAACCGCGTTCTCGATAACGGTTTTTATGCAATGGAACAGGAATAATACAATCAGGCAATTCCACCGTTTTTTGTAAATAATCTGCCATTAAATTGCCTAATAATCGCGCACTCGGATAATGCTGGTGAAATTTGAGTTGTAAAATTAAATATCGAATGGCGCGATGATGTAAAAATGGCGCAAAGGTTTCATCAAATGCGGGTGAATTCGTTAAACAATTCGGACACAATCCGATTGAATTTGATGAGATAAAATGACTTGCACATTGATAACAACGCGGGGTGTTTTTAGGTAATTCTGAATAACACATTTCGCATAAATCACGATTTTCCATGCCTTTCTCGCCACACAAAATGCAACGTGGTGGGAGCAGGTAAAATAAAATCCTTTTTAACATTTTAATCACAGGAGTTTTCATTTTGAGTAATTCAACTATTCGCCACGATTGGCAAACCGACGAGGTTTTAGCATTGTACGCTTTGCCGTTTAACGATTTGTTATTCAAAGCACAAACCGTTCACCGCGAAAATTTTAATCCAAATGAAATTCAAATCAGTAGTTTATTAAGCATTAAAACGGGGTCATGTTCAGAAGATTGTGGTTATTGTCCACAAAGTGCGCGTTATGATTCAGGCTTAAAACCCGAACCGTTGATGCCAATTTGTGATGTTTTAGACGCTGCACAACAAGCAAAATCGCAAGGTGCAACCCGTTTTTGTATGGGGGCCGCGTGGCGAAAACCGAAAGATTCAGATATTGAGCGTGTAGTTGAAATGGTGCAAGGTGTGAAAGCGTTGGGAATGGAGACGTGCGTTACATTAGGAATGTTGACCGATGAACAAACCGCACGTTTAAAAGACGGTGGTTTGGATTATTACAATCACAATTTAGACACCTCCGAAGATTATTATTCAGAAGTGATTACAACACGCACTTATCAAGATCGTTTAGACACGTTGGAGCGCGTGCGTAATTCGGGCATCAACGTATGTTGCGGTGGAATTGTTGGTATGGGCGAAAGCGATTTAGACCGTGCCAATTTGTTAATTCAACTCGCCAATATGCCGCAACATCCTGAAAGTGTGCCTGTGAATATGTTGGTACAAGTTGAAGGCACGCCGTTAATGGGAACAGAGCAACTCGACCCGTTAATGTTTGTTCGCACGATTGCCGTAGCGAAAATTATGATGCCAAAATCCAGAATTCGTTTGTCAGCGGGTCGAAATGAAATGAGCGACGAAATGCAAGCGTTATGCTTTTTTGCAGGCGCAAATTCAATTTTCTATGGTGATAAATTACTCACGACCGATAATCCAATGACCAATCATGATTTGCAATTGTTTGACCGCTTAGGCTTGAAATCAGCAGGTTCAAGTTATGCGTAAATGAAACATTTTGGCTGGCTGTTAATTCTCTTTGCCGCTAATTCCTGCGCTGTCGTGTACAAATGCGGCAATGTGTATTCGGAATCACCTTGTGGCGCGAATTCGACCGAAATTCAAATTGAAAATCATACGCCGCCGCAATTTGAAGAAAAAAGCACGTTTCAATCCTCAAAAACGCAGCTAAAAAATGGCGGAGGAACGTTGGTTGGTAAAGTGATTCGTGTGACAGACGGTGACACGATTACGCTTAAAACAAACCACGGCAAAGAAAAAATCCGTTTTGCTCAAATTGATGCGCCTGAAACGTCACATTTTGGCAGTACGCCACAACCTTACGGCAAAGAATCAAGCGCGTATTTGCGGGAACTTGTTTCAAATCAAAATGTGCGAGTCGAAGTTGAAACGATTGACCAATATGGACGAAATGTGGGAACGGTTTTTGTTGGTGCAATGAATGTTAATCGTGAAATGGTCAAAAAGGGTTTTGCGTGGGTTTATCGGCAATACGCGCATGACGCTGAATTGTTAGATTTGGAAAAATTTGCGCGGGCGAGAAAAATGGGGTTGTGGAGTTTAGATAACCCAATTTATCCGCCCGACTTTAGAAAGAAAAATCGATAATTTTTTATGTTGGAATGCGTAACTTAAACATTGCTAATGACTTTCGTTGCCCAAGCAATGCTTTCAATGTACGCATTACCAATTTCAGATTGGTCAATGCTGCCGAATGTAATCGCGCCAGTGTCCCATCTTTCATAACCTAATACGCATTTCAACGCTTCGCCGCCTAATCCTTTGTAATGTAAAATCGCATCAACGATATCTTGACCAACAGGTAATTGAGCAATCGCATTTTCAATTGAAATATCTAAAATACTATCCAATGATGACAACATACCAATTAAAAAATAATTCCCTGCTTTGTGTCCCATGCTTTGAGCTAATAATTCGCACATTTTTCCGCGAATCAGTGCATTTTGCATAACGACAATGGGTTTATCTGATAACGATGACAACATTAAAATGTTCACCCAGCGTTTTAATTCATTCATACCCAAATAAGTAATCGCTTGATTGATAGATTCAATTTTTGTCGGAATCGAGAAAAAGGCAGAATTGATGTAATGTAGTAATTTGTAGCTTAAACCCACATCTTGTGAAATGACGGTAGTGAGTTCTTCAAATTCCACATTAGGATTATTGATGGTAGTCAATAAACGCACGGCGGCTAATTGATTAACCCCCATTCGTTTGCCTTCAACTAAATTTGGTTTGCTAAAAAAGAAACCTTGAAAATAATCACAGCCCAATTCGCGCAGGTATTCATATTCTTTGTGCGTTTCAACTTTTTCAGCAAGAATTTTTAATTTGTAAGGTGCAAGTTGAGCAATGGCTTCACGCACTCTTTTTTCACCCATTTCTAAAACGTCTAATTTGATAATGTCCGCAAATTCGACTAAAGGTCGCCATTCTTCAGTAAAAACAAAATCATCTAACGCAATTAAATAGCCTTGTTGCGACATTTCACGCAAATTGTTAATGACACGCAAATCAATTTTAACATTTTCTAAAACTTCAATTACGATGCGGTCTTTAGGCAACGATAGAGGTGTTTTTTCTAAAATGTTTTGTGTGGTGAAATTGATAAAAGCTCTGTGGTCATCCACGATATTGTTAATACCAATTTCAATAATTGCATCTGTGATTATTTGATTGGTTGCTTGTGTTGCTTCATCTCTATCATTTAAGTCAAAACCTTTTCCACGAAATAAAAGTTCGTAAGCATAGACATTGAGTTGTCTATCAAGAATTTGTTGTCGTCCAATAATAAAGTCTGCCATGATTCAAATCACTCAAAAAAGTTGTGAATATAATTAAATTTTTTTGCACTAAATGTGTTATTTCAACGCATTATAACTGTATTTTCAGATAATTTAGCGATTTAAAAACGTCCCATTTATCTGTACACTGACACGGCTTTCGAGTGTTACGAAGAAGAACACCAAAGCATACTTTTAATAACTATAAAGAGGATTGATATGTCAAAAATCGTTAATGAGGTTTTATTGGCTAACCGTGAATATGTTGCCAATTTTGATAAAAGTGATTTGGCAATGCCACCAGCACGACGTTTTGCCATTTTAACGTGTATGGATGCGCGTTTAGATCCTGCGAAATACGCAGGTTTAAGCGAAGGTGACGCACATGTTATTCGTAATGCAGGTGGAAGAGCAAGCGACGATGCTATTCGTTCGTTAGTAATTTCTTATAAATTATTGGGAACAAAAGAATGGTTTGTCATTCATCACACGGATTGTGGAATGGAAACATTTACAGACGAAATTATGCGAGATTTGTTAGCCAGTAGTTTGAAAACCGCGACAGTTGATGCGACAGGTTGGCATGATTGCTGTGAAGGCGGTGGATCGCACGAAGGAAAACACGTTGCATGGTTGACGATTAGCGATTTAGCCGCAAGTGTGGTCGAAGATGTAACCCGAATTAAAAATCATCCACTTGTTCCTTCTGATATTCCTATTTATGGCTATATTTATGATGTAAAAACAGGTGGTTTGATAGAAGTGGATGCGGCAACAAAAATTGGAAAAGTCGCTTAATGATGTAAAAAAACCGCTCACAGCATTTTTGTGAGCGGTTTTTTTTATGGCTAGTTACAAATGCGCGTTAATAAATTCAACAAGTTGAACTTTGCTTAATGCACCCACTTTTGTCCCTTCAATTTCTCCCGCTTTAAAAATCATTAAAGTCGGAATGCCACGAACACCGTATTTTTGTGGTGTGTTTGGGCTTTCATCAATATTCATTTTTGCAACCGTTAATTTGCCCGCAAATTCTTCTGCAACGGTGTCTAAAAGTGGTGCAATCATTTTGCAAGGACCACACCATTCTGCCCAATAATCTAAAAGAACAGGCAATTCAGATTGTAAAACTAATTCGTTAAAATCATTGTCATTTACATAAACTACAGCATCACTCATTTTTGTTCTCCAAAATAAAAAAATTTAATGTAATCAAACTATAAATGACTTTTTGTCATTTTACTACTGACATCATGAGTGATTTTAAGATGACGAATTATTCAAACGAGCAAATCAAAAGCCTTTTACTTATCAAGATAGAACTGTTGATAATTAAACACTTAATAAACAAATCTTTTCAAAAATTGATGTTACACAAACAGCTTTGCTTTTTTAAACGATGTAATTTACAAGGCAAATCCACTTAATTAAAAAGCAAAAATTATTTTTAATTCAATTAGTTATAAGTTAAATTTCTGATATTTCACTCGTTTTATTTAATCATGGCATGGTGGGTGCAATAACGTAAGTTAATAGCACGAACAATTTTGTGATTGTTTTACAAATTAGGGGAATAAATCATGAGCAGTCCATCCATCACATTCAGTAAATCTGACTGGCAATTCAAATCAACAGCAGAAATTAAACCCAGTTTTTTACCTGTTGCCGCCACGCTAGGAAGTTTTAAATACGACAACGAAAACCGTGACCATAAATTTGCGGATTATTTGCTGCTCGGTGTATTGTCTATTTTTGTGCATAGCACGGTCGTTAGTCATTTTGATAGTTCATCATTTGAACAAGAAATTATCACACCAGCAAAACAACCGTCTAAAGTTCAAATTTCATTTACAAAACCAAAACCGATTGTTGTTCCACCTCCACCACCGCCTCCTGTCGCGCAAATTAAACAACCCACAATCCCTAAAAAAGCACCGCCTCCAAAAGCAGCCGCACCGAAACCTGTTGCACATAAAGCTGTGCCGTTAAAACCACAAACAGTCAAACCTGTTGAGCGCGTTGTTGAACAAACGCCTACATTTGAACCAACGCCAGTTATTCAATCGACTGCACCAGTTTCAACGCCCACGCCAGCTGCTCCTCCTGCACCACCAGCACCTGTTGTTTCTGAAAAAGTGACTGCACCAACCGCAGGTGCGGATTATTTGAATAATCCAGAACCAGAATATCCAGACATTGCAATGGATAACGGTTGGGAAGGTAAAGTGTTGATGAAAGTTCATGTTCAACCTGACGGAAAACCCGACACCATTACCGTTACAAAAAGTAGCGGACAAAAAGTCTTAGACGATGCGGCGGTGAAAACGGTTCACAAATGGTCTTTTGTACCTGCAATGCGTGGCGATACGCCTGTTGCTGGCTGGGTGACAGTTCCCATTACTTTTAATTTATCTTGAGGTTATTCAAATGTCTGACATTGCAACTGGTGCTATCGTTGATGGCACACTTTCAATTTTAATCGGCGCATCTGTTGTGACATGGGCTTTGATTTTAATCAAAGGCATTCAACATATCCGCATTTCGTATCACAACCGTATTTTTGGACAACAATTTTGGGGCGCATCGAGCATTCAAGCCGCCTCACGTTTAGAAGAAATAAATGGTCCAGCCGCGCGAGTTGCTAGCGTTGGATTTACCACACTAATTGAAGCTGATGGCGGTACAACTACCCATGATTTAGAACACACAGGCGACCGCCAAGAACTTTTAGAACGCCGTTTGCGTCAACAAATGCAAAAAGAAAAAGGCTCTTTAGAAAGCGGTTTAGCGATTTTGGCAACTGTTGGCAGTATTTCGCCATTCGTCGGATTATTCGGAACAGTTTGGGGAATCATGGGCGCGTTGACCAGTATCAGCAAAAGCGGTTCAGCAAGTTTAGATGTTGTTGTTGCAGGTCCAATTGGTGAAGCCTTGATTGCCACAGCAGTCGGTATTGCGGTCGCTGTGCCAGCTGTAGTTGGTTACAACTTTTTTATTCGTCGCAATAAAGTCGTTTGGGCATTTTTAGATGATTTCGCCATTGATTTTATTCATTTAGCGTTGAAAAGCTCGTTCATTATTGAGCGTCAAGGCAAACAAGCCAACATCACGCCTTTGAGCGTTGTGAAAAAACAGAAATTCAATTCTGATGAAGAATTACTCGCGGCAGAGGCGCACGCCTAATGGCTTTTAATACCAAAGATGATGGCGATGACATCATGGGTGAAATCAACGTTACGCCGCTTGTAGACGTAATGTTGGTGTTGCTCGTGGTGTTCATCGTAACCGCACCACTTTTGACAAACGCTGTTCATGTCAATTTACCTAAAACCGAAGAAACTGCGCCACCTGAAGAAAAAGAAGCGGTTTATTTAAGCGTTGATGCACAAGGCAAAATTTTTATCGATAAAAAAGAAATTGCCATTGATAGCATCGAAAGTGAATTAAAAACCCGTAAAGAAGCAGACCCAGAATTGGCGTTAAATCTCAATGCTGACGATGGCGTTCAATATGGAACGGTCGCCAAAGTGATGTCATCAATTGAACGTGCTGGCGTAACAAAATTATCAGTTTTAACCCTTTCAAATTAAAAACGGAGAACGCAATGTCATTAAACGCTTTTCAGAAAAAAATTCTTCCTTTTGCTATTGCGTTAGGAATGTTCTCCTCTGTTCACGCAGAAGATGTTGTCACGCCAAAAATTGCGGGCGTTGTGGATGCGGGAACAAAAGTTGAATTTATTAAAGACGGTTTTGAAGGAACAGAAGGACCAATCGCATTGCTTGATGGCAGTGCCATCTTTACTGAAACCAAAGCCAATCGCATTACACGCATTGCGCCTGACAATACAACGTCTAGCTTTTTAGAAAACACAGGTGGTGCGAATGGATTAGCGTTTGCGAAAAATGGTGATTTGTATGCCGTTCAACAAGCCGCCCCTGCAAAAGTCGGCATTATTTATCCGCGAGGAAAAGAAAAAACCTTAGCTGAAAATTTTGAAGGCGCACCGTTTCAACGTTTAAACGATTTAGTGTTAGCAAAAAATGGCGGTATTTATTTCACCGATATTGGTACACGCGCAACGCCTGAAAATCCAACACCACCACCTTCAACAGCAGCGGTTTTTTACATTACGCCAAAAGGTGAATTAAAACGCATCATCAATGATTTAGAACGTCCAAACGGTGTGCAATTAAGTACCGATGAAAAAACCTTATTTGTTGCGAATACTGCTGCTGAACATATTTTGTCTTACAAAATCGCAGATGATGGTTCAATCAGTCACAAAAAAGATTTCGCAAAACTCAAAGGTTGGAGTCAAACAGACGGTGTTTGGTCTAGTGGCGCGGACGGTTTAGCGGTTGATGAAAAAGGACGGCTTTTTGTGGCATCGAGCGCAGGCGTTGAAGTCTTTGACGATAAAGGCAAAGAACTTGGCATTATTCCGATTCCTAAAAAACCACAAAATTTAGCGTTTGCAGGCAAAGATAAAAAAACACTTTATGTTGTCGGACGTGGTGACGCTTACAAAATCGCACTTAAAACAGCAGGCTATGCTGGTCGAGCCAAATAGTTTTCCTCACTAACAAATAACCCCACAAACACATTACGTTGTGATTGTGGGGTTTGTTTTATCTATCAAAAAATTGGAGATTTTTTTAATGACACGAAAAACCGCAGATGATTTTCATCCCGAAACACTCAAAGCATTTGATAAATATGTTCATGGCGATATTTCACGACGGGATTTTTTATCCTCAATTGCGAAATATGCGTTATTTGGTTTAACCGCAGAAGGCGTGCTTGAAGCATTAAGTCCAAAATTTGCTCAAGCCCAACAAATTTTAGGCAATGACCCGCGTCTTAAAGCTGAATATGTTGAATATCCTTCACCACATGGCAATGGCAAAATTCGTGGTTATTTAGTTCAACCCGCGCAATTCAAAGGTAAATTGCCAACCGTTTTGGTTATTCATGAAAATCGTGGTTTAAACCCACACATCGAAGATATTGCGCGACGGATTGCATTAGATAATTTTATTGCGTTTGCGCCAGATGCGTTATTTCCTGTT
>CAIVBX010000200.1 GCA_903904275.1 uncultured Pseudomonadota bacterium | reverse complement strand
ATGCGTGGCATGACGTTTTGTTATTCGGTTTTGCAATCGGTGGCGGTGTTTTCAGCAAAGGACCTGTCGTGTTATTGCAAATTTTACCTGTTGCGTTACTTGCACCGTGGTGGATTCAAAAAAATAGCGTTCATTTCCGTTGGCGCGTATGGTATTTGAAATTAGTTTCTGCTGTTTTAATTGGCGCGAGTTTGGCGTTGATGTGGGCAATTCCTGCTGGAATTTCTGGTGGAGAAGCCTATCGAAACGCCATTTTTTTAGGACAAACTAGCGGGCGATTAGTCGAATCGTTTGCTCACAAATTACCGTGGTACTGGTATTTAGAACGGTTGCCATTATTTTTATTACCTTGGTTATTTTTCAAACCACTTTGGCAAGGCGTATTCAAATTAAAGTTAAATGATTACGGCATTCGGTTTTGTGTTGCATGGATTTTACCTGTTTTAATCATGTTTTCCTTAGTTAGCGGCAAACGAATTCATTATTTATTGCCGTTAATTCCTGCCTTTGCTTTATGTTTAGCGCGTGCCGCAGATGAAATTAAAGACATTCGCGCATGGCAAAAAGCCTATTGTTCTGTTTTTGTGTTGTTCTTATTTTTAGTCCTCGTTGCAATGGTTTTTCCGATGTTAAATGACCATTTTCATTGGGTAAAAAATTTAACATTAGGTGGCAAATTATCCCGTATTGTTACGATTTGTCTTTTGCTTGTTATGCCTTTGGGTTGGTTTTTTATAAAAAATAAAAATGTGTCACAAATTGTTTTTTACACCACTATTTCATCGATTATCGTGCCAACATTGTTCGCATTATGTTATTTAGAACCAAATTCTGAACGTTTTAATACAAAACCGATTGCTGAAAAAATCGCGCAATTTCAAACGCAAAACAATGTGGCGTTTTATGCAGGGAAATATCACGACCAATTTCAATTTACAGGGCGTTTAACACAACCATTGACGTTATTGGATTCGCATGAAGCGTTGCAAAATTGGGTAAAAATCCATTCCGATGGTTTTGTATTGTGTGATTCTGAAAAAATGCCAAGCGATATGGTGGCATTTTCTCACGCTTATCGCGCGGGGGAATTAGGCTTTGTTCAGAGTGAAAAATTACTACAAGATTCAACGCTTATTCATTATTTTTCACCCTAAACGGATTGTATTTTTAATGTCGTCCCGTGTGACCAAAACCACCTTCACCACGATGACTTTCATCAAAATCGGTGACTTGTTCAAACGCGACTTGAACGACAGGAACAAACACCATTTGAGCAATACGTTCACCGATATTGACCATAAAAGGTTCATTGCTACGATTCCAACAAGACACAAAAAGTTGTCCTTGATAATCTGAATCAATCAATCCGACCAAATTACCCAAAACGATGCCGTGTTTATGCCCTAAACCTGAACGCGGCAAAATCACCGCCGCAAGTGAATTATCACCAATATGAATCGCCAAACCTGTTGGAATTAACACCGTTTCACTTGGTTGAATCGTTATCGCGTTATCTAAACACGCGCGTAAATCTAAACCTGCTGAACCTGTTGTGGCATATTCGGGTAAGGGAATCGAATCGCCTAAACGCGAATCTAAAATTTTGACTTGAATTTTGTGCATTGTTTAATCTTCTAATTGTTGAATGCCGTCAAGCGTCCATTGTGAATTGAAACCTGATTTTGCTTTGATAAAATGCCACACTTCACGCACTTGATTTGCTTGCCCCGCGTCATCTTCACGCATAATCGTATCGAACAAAACCACCGCTTCAAATTCTGAACTCAATTCTCGAATTTCCAACAAATCTGCATCTAATTTCAAAATATCCGTGTGATTTGCTTCAGTTGAATTTTTAAGCTGAGATTGAATTTCAGCAAAAACTTTATCTGTTGTTAAACCACGAATTTCAGCAAAATCCCGCGCGTCCCACGCTTGTTGTAAATCCATATAACGGCGTTTGACATCATCTAAAAAAGCGTTGGTATCAAAACCTGCTGGTGTTGCTGTATTTTGTGATTTTGCTAAATTTACCGTTGACGATGAAACCGTAGCATCGCCTTTTTTAAACATAATATCAGTATTGAAATCTGCTGAACTGCCGCCTGTTTGCATTGGCGCAGAATACGCAGGTTCATTTGATGTACGTTGATAATTGTTAGGCTGAACAGGTGGATTTTTTTTCGCAAAAAAGAATCGATAAGCCAAATAACCCAAACCGCTCAACAATAAGAAATTCAAGAAACTAAATCCTGAATTGCGCGTTGCGCCTGTGTTATCTGCGTAATACGGTGCAGGTTGTGCAAAACTTTGTTGAGGTTGAATAGGCATTGGTTGTGCGTAACCTTGTGGTTGAGCATATTGTTGTGGCTGTGGCGCATAACCTTGATTTTGTTGAACAGGAACAGGTTGATTATGATTTTCACCGCCCATCATCGCACCAACAACGCCACCAACCGCTAAACCTGCTGCGGCCCCTAATGCACGGTCTTTCCATGCTTGATTTGAATTTGCTTGTTGTGGTTGTTGATACGTTGGTGCTGGCGCAGCAGGGGGGGGCGTAGGTGCAGCACGATTACTCGGTGGCAATGCTGCCCGACTGTATGGCGCACTGTAAGACGATTTACTGCCAAAAGACGAACCACCACCAAAACGTTGTGCTTCCGCCGCAGAAATTCCACCTAATGCCAACGAAATCAACACTATACTATTCACAAATGCACTGGTTTTTTTGTTCATAAAATTCACGAAATCCTAAATTTAAAATAAAAAAATGGCGCGAATCATCGCGCCACATACAATAACAAATTTAGTGAGTTACGACCTATTTTTAATGTATATCATCCGTGTGCCATTTTGGCATCATCACGATGCAATTTGGCTTAAAACCTTGGTTTTTTAACGTGTCAATACTGTGAATTTTTTCCATTTTCTGTAAATCAATCACGCTAATTGAACCATCATCCATTTCGGGTAAATTCAAAAAACTATTTTGCACAATCGCATATTTTTCATCAGGTGAGAAAACAACGTGATGTGCACCGCCTGCGGTTGGAATCGATTTAATCAATTTAGGTTCATGTGCAGATTGGCTAATGTCAAAAATGTTCAGCGCACCTGGTTTTGCTGTTGTAATAAATAATTTGTCATGTTCTTGGTTAAAATAAATTTCCAATGGCACGCCTTGTTTAATATCAGCGAAATCATAAGCAGGTTTGAACTCAAACGTATCATGATTTGCTTGCCACGTTGCCGTCCATAATTTGCCTTCAAACATCGTATTCACATACGCCATTGGTGGATTTGAATGCGGTACAAATACCGCTTCAACCGTTGAAGAACCTGCGCCACCGACTTTATGTGTTGATAAAACCTCGCCCGTTGAGGCTTTAATGACTGTAACGGTTTCGCCTGCATCACTTAAATTTGTTGGATGAACCGTGCTTGTTACCATAATTCTGTCAATGTCTTCATTCAAGCCGATTCCGTGCGGATATTTGATAAATTTCTCTTTTTCATTCGCGGCAATCACTTGTTTCACTTTATCGGTTTGCGCGTCACCGACAATCACGTTACTTGAACCCATGCAGGTCAAATACCACGTTTTTTTGTCCGATGAAAACGACATATCTTCCGCAACGTGGCATTCTGGCACGTTCAAATCTTGAATTTTCAACGGCTCTTGATTCATGTTAATCACACGCAACGCACCTTTGCCTAATGCGGTGATATAAGCTTTACTCAAATCTTTGTTATAAAAAATATGATGAGCAACGGCATCGGGTGGCAATGGCAAATCATTCACAATTTTGCCAAATTTCGACGAATTTGGGTCAACGTCGATAATCGCAATGCCTTCTTTTCTAGGCGTTTGATTGGGCTGACTTTCGTAATTGACCATTGCTAACATTTCAGCAGAACTAGCAAGTGGCGCAAGTAGCAACAAACTACACAATGCGCTTGTTATTGTTTTTTTAATCATTGTCGTGGCTCGTATGAAATTGAATCGTAAAAAAAGCGCGTTTGCGAATTCACAAACGCGCTTTTTCATTGTTTATTCTGCGGCGCTAGGGTCGATGATGCCTTTAATTTCGGCAATTTTTGTGATTGGGAAACCGCCTTTTTCAGCGTGTTCACGCAAGGCTTCTTCATTATCCGCAATCAAAATGCAATACACTTTATCAGGTGTCACAAAACTTTCGAGCCAATGTACTTTCGCATTCATTTTGCAAGAAACGCCGCACGATGTTTGTGCGATACCTTGTAATTGTTCAGCAGTTAATGAACCTGCGTTTGGGATGTCACGTTCAACGATATATTTAGGCATAATTTTTTCCTCATTGTTATTAAACTTAAAAGTGAACCGCTTGTTAAAACGTAATCTGTAATTACGCTTTAAAAAACTCGTCCAATAATGCGTGTTTGCATTGAATCAATGGTGCGGTGGTTTGTTCAATTTTCATGCGAAGTAACGCACCTTGCCATGAATTTACCCATAAATCTGCAATTTCTCTTGCTGTTTTGTCATTCCGAATTGAACCTTCTTTTTGAGCGCGTTCAAAACCGATTTCCCACACGTCACGATAACGTCCTAACGCTTTTTGTAAAGCATCGCGGCAAATGTCACTAGTGTCACCAATTTCACCCGTTAAGTTTCCCAAAAGACAACCGCCTTTAAATTGCGTTTTTTCTAATTCGGCAATACCTTCGTTTAAATAACGTTCTAACGCCGTAAACGCATCGCCTTCAGATTCATTCAAATAGGCTTGCAATTGAATTAAATACGGTTCGATGTAATGCCCAATAATTTCAGCTGCAAAATTCTCTTTGCTACCAAAATAATTATAAAAAGAACCTTTCGGCACTTGTACCGCATCGAGAATTTCTTGTAATCCTGTGCCGTGATAACCCTGTTGCATCAACAACGTTACGCCATGATTCAATAAATTTTCTCGATTTATATTTTTTTGTTTCATTTTTTTCATACGTTAAATAATACGACTGGTTGTCTTAAAATGTCAAACAAAAAATCCCGTTAAAAAATTAACGGGACAATTTTTATTGTGTTAAGAAATTTTTAATGCGTTTTGCGGCTTCAATACATTCAGCTAATGGCGCGACAAGCGCAATCCGAACGTGATTTTCTGCGGGATTGATGCCATTAAATTCACGCGATAAAAAACGTCCTGCTAACACGGTGACATTTTCTTGTGCAAAAAGTTGTTGTGTAAAATCAAGGTCAGACATTGACGTTTTTAACCAAATATAAAAACTCGCTGGCGGTTTTTGAATGTCGCAAACGTCTTTCAAAATATCAACCACTGCCGCGAATTTTTCACGATATAAACGCCGATTTTCAATAACATGCGTTTCATCTTGCCACGCGGCAATGCTGGCGTATTGTGTTGGCAATGACATCGCACAACCGTGATAAGTGCGATACGCAAAATAATTTTTCAAAATATCCGCATCACCTGCAACAAATCCAGAACGTAATCCCGCGCAATTGGAACGTTTGGATAAACTGTGAAAAACCACGCAACGTTTAAAATTCACATTTCCCATTTTGGCGGCAACTTGTAAAAGTCCAACAGGTGGATTTGCTTCATCGTCATACAATTCGCTGTAACATTCATCCGATGCAATCACAAAATCGTATTTTTCCGCCAAATTCAAAACGGTTTCAAAATCTGCCGCATTCATTACCCGCCCACTCGGATTGGCGGGCGAGCAAATATAAAGCAACTGGCAACGCGCCCAAATTTCAGCAGGCACACTACAAAAATCAGGCAAATAATTGGTGTCTTCTGTCGCGTTTAAAAAATACGGTTCTGCACCTGCTAATAATGCCGCGCCTTCGTAAATTTGATAAAAAGGATTTGGCATTAAAACCAACGGATTTTTTGACGAATCAATCACACATTGCGCGAATGAAAATAAGGCTTCGCGTGTACCATTCACAGGCAAAACTTGTGTTTCCGCATCGATTTTGCATTCAAATCGATTTTCCAACCACATTGCAATCGTTTCGCGTAAGGCTGGAATGCCTTTTGTCGTCGGATAATTTGAAATGCTGTTTAAATTTTCAATTAAAACGTCTTTGATAAATTGCGGCGTGGTATGAGCGGGTTCACCAATAGACAACATAATTGACGATTTATCGACAGGTGGCGTAATTCCTTTTTTTAATTGCGCGAGTTTTTCAAAAGGATATGGCTGTAAAAGAGCTAAATTTGGATTCATATTATCGACATTTAGGTTGTCTGCCAGCGGCTTGGGCTTTTTTATAAAGCTCTAATGCTTTTGGCATGTGTTCTTGTAATTGTTGAATGCGTGTGACGTGTGCGGGATGCGTTGACATAAATTCGGATGGTTGATTGCCTTGCGAGGCTTGTTCCATTTTTTGCCATAATTTCACGCTTTCTTCGGGATTAAATCCTGCTTTCGCCATTAAATCCACGCCAATCATGTCGGCTTCGCTTTCATGTGTCCGACTGTAAGGCATTAAAACGCCATATTTTGCACCTAAACCCAAACCGCCCATGATTAACGGATTTTGTCCATATTCCGTTTGTCCAATCATGTTCATACCTTGTTGAACTAACGTTTCTTGTGACGCACGTTCGTTACTGTGTCGCGCTAAAACGTGTCCAACTTCATGACCTAAAACGGCAGCAAGTTGGTCTTGATTATCAACCAGTTGCATCATGCCAGTATGAACGCCAATTTTTGCCCCTGGTAAGGCAAACGCATTTAGCGTCGCATCTTCAAACACAACGACTTCCCAATTTTGCCCCATGCCTTTTGTCAATTCACTGACAATACATTGCGCGGTTTGATTAAATACACCGTCTTTATTAACAGGTTTTTCTTTTTTCATTTGATCAAACGCTTGCAAACCCATTTGATCCATTTGCGTATCAGGCATAAAAATCAATTGATTTCGTCCCGTTGGACTGGTTGCACAAGCCGTTAAAACACTACTTATTAAAACGATAAAAGGTAATTTCCTTAACATAATTCATTACTCGAACTGAAATTTTGAATATCATAACATGAGGTGAAATTCATATTTCATCAAATACCCCTAATTTTTAGCTTCAAATACGCTTTATTTTGTCTAACTTTAAAGCTAGACAAAAATAATTTCAATCTGCTAGAATTATTCATGTGACTGTTTGTGATGATCGTATAACGCTGTTTTAATAAACGTTAATTTTAAAATTATAAATAACAACTATTAAATTTTGGTATGTTTTCAATCAGTTTGGTTTCAAGAGAAACAGGTATTTCAGTCGCCACATTGAGAAAATGGGAACAGCGTTATGGTTTTCCAAAACCCAATCGCAACAATGGTTATGCGAGAAGTTATAGCCATGAAGATATTGTTCAATTACACGAAATTAAACGTTTAATTGACCAAGGCGCAAAACCGTCTCAACTATTAACCGACAATTCAATTATTTTCAAGCAGCCCAATAAATCGACCTCATCCATAATTAAAAATCCTCAAGCCAACTTTATCGATAATGCTTTAAGGATTTTGATTCAAAATGAAATGAAAAGATTGCCTGCTTTATTGGAAAAAAAATTGAAAAAATTAGGCATTTTTGATTTTGTTGAACAAATCGCACAACCTTTAACCATTGCAGTTGGCGAAAAATGGTCGAGTGGTGAATTAAGCACTTTCGTTGAACATTACTACACGCAAAAAATGGCTTTAATTTTGATGAATGTTTCAAAAAGAAAAGAGTCTGATTCCAAAAATCTTCCGCGTGTTTTATTGACTACGTTATCGGGTGAAAAACACACACTGGGATTAGCGATGGTTCAAGCATTGTTGTTTAACGAAAATGCTTGTTGTATCAATTTAGGCGCAGAGCTGCCATTATCTGAATTTCCAAAAGTTGTGAATAATTACCATATCAATATCGTGGGTTTATCGTTCAGTTCAGCATTTCCAAAACGTGCGATATTGCCCGCTTTAAAAGCATTACGCGCCGATCTTCCAGCTGAAATTGATTTGTGGATTGGTGGAACAGGTGCAAAACGACTTTCGGTTTTACCAAAAGGCATTCAAGTTCTGTGTTCTGCCTCAGAAGTCGTCGCGGCTTTTTCAATTTATAAAACCAAATTTACCATTTAAGTGATAAACCATGCCCCAAAAAAATAAAGATGACAATCTCGTTATTTCTGCTGAAATCAATAATTTTTCGAGTTATGTTGTTGGAATTGGCGCGTCTGCGGGTGGTTTAGATGCGTTAGAAAAATTCTTTGATTCTTGTCCCGTTGATTCGGGCGCGACGTTTGTTGTAATTCAACATTTGTCGCCCGACCATAAAAGTATGATGAGTAATTTGTTGGCGCGTCACACCACGATGCCTGTGAGTATGGTTGAACAAAATACGACGATTGAATCCAATAATGTGTATTTAATTCCACCTGGTTCAATCATGCACATGGGCAAAGGTTTTCTGCATTTAACGCCCAAAAATCCACGCGGTTTAACGCTTCCGATTGATATATTTTTTACCTCACTTGCCGAAAGTTACGGCAATCACGCGATTGGCATTGTGTTATCAGGCACTGGTTCCGACGGCACACGCGGCGCGTCAGCCATCAATTCAATGGGCGGATTTTTACTCGCGCAAGAACCTAGCACAGCGGGTTTTGATGGAATGCCAAAAAGTTTCATCAACACAGGTTTAATCGATGCCATTTTACCGCCCGAAGAATTGGCAAATCGCGTTGTCGCGCACATCAATCATTTAGCCACAACTGAACCCGAAATTTACACTGAAAACGATTCGTTTATTCCGCGTCTTGCGCTGTCGCACGAAGAAGCGTTTAACGCGATTATGGTTTTGATGTTGCAAATTAGCGGCATTGATTTTAAAGATTACAAACCGTCCACGATTATGCGCCGCCTTGAACGTCGAATGCAGGTGCGCCGTGTTTCGACGTTGGAAGATTATTTAAAATTACTTGAAACCGAAAGCGGTGAAGCAATTACGTTACGGCAAGAATTTTTAATTTCTGTGACCAGTTTTTTTCGAGATGTTGAACCGTTTAAAACGCTGCAAGAAACGGCAATTGCTGAAATTGTTGCCAATAAAAATAACGGCGACATTGTGCGTGTTTGGACGGCAGGTTGTTCGACAGGCGAAGAACCTTACACGCTCGGAATGCTGTTTATTGAAGAATTTGAGCGGCAAAAACGCTGGTTGACGTTGAAAATTTTTGCCACCGATGTCAATCAACAAAATATCGAATTTTCAGCGATTGGTAGTTACAGCGAATCGATTGCCGCCGAATTAAGCCAAGCGCGTTTGGAACGTTTTTTTGATGTGAAAGGCGCGAATTTCGTGGTTAAAAATGATTTGCGGCAATGTATTATTTTCGCCCGACATAATTTATTAAGTGACCCGCCTTTTACCAAAATGGATTTGGTGGTTTGTCGAAATACGCTGATTTATTTTAAAAATCCCGCTCAAGAACGCGCGTTACGCCGTTTGCAATATGCTGTGAATCCACACGGTTTTTTATTTTTAGGTTCGAGCGAATCACTTTCAGCCGCAAATGAAGGTTTTAAAACGGTGAATGCGAAACATAAATTGTTTCGACGAGTGAATTCATCGCCGTCAATTCCTTACGATATGTTGCAAAATGTTTCAACCTCATATCAAACGGGACGTAGACAGCCAACCATCTTGCCACAAAAATCAAAAATCGTTGATAGCGTTGCCATTGATAGTGCAACTTCTGTGTTGTTGTCGGCATTTACACCGCCCTCGTTGCTTGTGAATGGCAATCATGAAATTCTGCATTTTTTTGGAAATGTGCAGCAATATCTTTCATTTAAAGAAGGTTCGGCAAGTTTGCAAATTGGACGTGTTTTGCCAGCGCGTTTAATTCCAATTGCGTCAGCACTTTTGTATAAAGCCGCAAAAGGCAGCACGACGTTAATTTCAGATTTAATTCAATTTAGACAAACAGATGAATCGCCGATTCAATTGATTCGATTAAGTGCGCGTCCCATTTCATCACAAACACATGAACCATTTATGTTGTTGTGTTTTGAAACAGCACTTGATAATCCTGTTTTTACCGAACAAAAATCGTTCAATATCGATGCAGAAACGATTGAACGAATTGAACTTTTAGAAAATGAACTCGCTGCCACTCGTGAAAGTTTGCAAGCGACCATTGAAGAATTAGAAACCTCAAACGAAGAATTACAAGCCACAAATGAAGAATTGATGGCTTCAAATGAAGAATTGCAAAGTTCAAACGAAGAATTGCAATCGGTCAACGAAGAACTCAATACCGTCAACGCGGAATATCAAGAAAAAGCAGGGATTTTAAGTCAGCTCAACGCAGATTTAGACAGTATGGCAAAAGCGTCTGGTGTGGCGACCATTTTTGTGGATGAAAATTTGAGATTAACCCGTTTTAGTCAAGATGCAGTTCAAGTGTTTAAATTGCGTAGTTCAGATATTGGACGGCGTTTAGATGATTTCGCACATATTTTGAAATACGCGGATTTAATTACTGATATTGAAAAAACGTTAGAACTTCAACGGATGAATGAACGTGAAATTTTGTCGAATGACGGACGCACATTTTTAATTCGCATTTTGCCCTATTTTGTACCGTCAACGATGGCAAAAGGTGCTGTGGCAAGTTTTGTCGATATTACGGCATATCATGATTCACAACGTTTGCAGGTTATTTTAGATGCGTTGCCCGAACACATTGCGGTTTTAAAACATGACGGTACAATTGCCATGGTTAATCAGGCGTGGATACGTTTTGCGAAGGCAAATGGCGATCCAAATTTAATCCACACAGGCATTGGTACAAATTACTTTGAAGCCTGTAAAGTCAGTGATAATAAAAATGAAATTGGACAACGTGCAATTCAAGGAATCAAAGCCGTTCTTGAAGGAAGTAGCCCATTTTTTTCGCTGGAATATCCGTGTCACTCGTCAACTGAAAAACGCTGGTTTGCCATGAAAGTTGCGCCAATAAAAGGTTATGAATATGCTGCCGTTGTCAGTCATATCAACATTTCTTCGTGGTACATCAATCAACAAGAAAAAATAGACGTTAGTAGTCATGAATAATAGTAAAGATAAATTATTGAGTTTGCGTGAACGCGCTGAATTGGCTTTGCGTAATGGTGAAATTGAGTTAGCAAAATTAGAAAAAACACAAATTTTTAGCGACACACAAAAATTAATTGAAGAATTTCGCGTTTATCAAGCCGAATTAGAATTACAAAACGAAGAATTAACACGAGCGCAATTTGCCGCCGAACAAGCCTTGGAACGTTATCGCACATTATTTACATCGTTGCCGTTGGCGGGTGTGGTGTTAGATCGTTACGGTGTCATTATTGATGCAAACTCGCAAGCGACCCATTTATTCGGCTTCAATGAAAAATCAAAGTTATTGAAACATTCGTTTTATCGCTTGATTGATGAAGAAGACAGAGGGCGCGTGTTAAACGTTTTGCGTCTTGACGATAATGGTGTAACAACCGTTTTGCAAGATATGAAAGTGCGTAATCGTGATAACAATTTCACTATTATGGACGGGCATTTAATTCATTTGCCCTTAGATTACCATTTGGATAATTACACAATTTTATTGCTAGTTGATAGGAGCGTGGAATCGGCACTTGAGAATAATCGCGTGTTATATCAATCAATGCTAGATAATTCACCGTCAATTATGACGGCGTTTGATAAAGACGGTTATTGTTTGTTAGCTAATGCCGCAATGTTGAAATTTATTAACCGTTCACCTGAACACATTTTAGGACGCAAAAGAGAATTTTGGCAAAATGCGATAGATGCAAAACAAAGCACCGAAAAAGATTTCGCGGTGATGTCAACGGGAAATGCCACGTTAGAAGAGCAAGTTTTTTCTAATGAAAACAATAGTAAAGATTATTACCTTTGCAATCGTTTTCCGCTCCGAAATAAAGAAGGCGATGTTTTTGCCGTTGGCGTGGTCAAAACGAACATCACCACAATTCGAGAAATTGAAGTCCGTTTGCAATTAGCGACGCAAATTTTTAGTCAAGGTTCGGAAGGCATCGTTATCACTGACCAAGATAATTGCATTATTTCGACTAATAAAGCCTTTGAACGGATTACAGGTTATAAAGAAGCTGAAGTGTTGGGTAAAAATCCTTCAATTTTATCGTCAGGAAAACAAAGTGGTGTTTTTTATAAAGAAATGTGGCACACACTTTCCGCTAAAAATGAATGGGAAGGCGAATTGTATAATCGTCGTAAAAACGGTGAAATTTATCCGCAACATTTAAGCATTAGCCGCGTGTTAGATGAGCGTGAAAATCTGATTTATTACATTGCCGTTTTCAATGATGTCACGCACAAAAAACAAATTGAACAAGAAATTCATCAATTAGCGTTTTATGACGCGCTGACTAATACGCCAAATCGGCATTTATTACGCGACAGATTAACGCAAGCAATGGGAAATGCGCTGCGTGAAAATTCGCATTTTTGTTTGATGTTTTTGGAT
>CAIVBX010000199.1 GCA_903904275.1 uncultured Pseudomonadota bacterium | reverse complement strand
GTCGCGCCAAACTGCGATTTATCGATTTCCCAAATTCGGTATGTTTCATTTGACCAGCTCAATTCACCTATTGAAAAATCAATTTCCCAACTACCAATATGTGCGATGCGTTGGGCTTCGGCGAGTAAATTTTCACTGCGTTGTAAGGCTTCTTGTGCTTTTTTGCTTTCAGTAATGTCATGTGTGAAAGATAAAACGTATTTCTTACCATCAAATTCAAAATGAGAAGAATTCACTTGAACAGGAAAAACAACCCCTTCTTTTGATTTGTGGATGGTTTCAAAAACAATAGAAGTGTTTATTTCTAAGTCTTGCCAATGTTTATTCCAATGTTCCCATTGATAATCTGGATCGATGTCGGGAATTGTTAAACTGAGTAATTCTTCATGTAAATATCCAGTTGCGCGACAGGCTGCTTCATTAACGTAATGAATTTTTGCATTTTCATCAATCAGCCAAGCGGATTCATTAACGTGGTCGAGCGCATAATTTAATAACGCAAGTTTTTTTTCAGCTTCTTTACGTTCGGTAATATCTCGAATTAACGCTAAATTATAACCTTTGCCATCAAATTCAAAATAGTTAGCGTTAATATCAACAGGAAAAATTCGTCCTTCTTTTGTTCGATGACGACTTTCAAAAAATTTTGAACCATGCGTTTTGAGTTCTTGCCAATGTGCTGGCCAAATGTCTAATTGATAATCGGGGTCAATATCTGGAACACCTAATTCGAGTAATTCCTCGCGTGAATATCCAGTTGCGCGACAGGCTTCGGCGTTGTTGTAATGAAATTTTGCATTTTCATCGACGAGCAAAGCTGCTTCACCAATGTGGTCGAGTGCGTAGTTTAACAACGTGAGTTTTTTTTCAGCTTCTTTACGTTCTGTGATGTCGCGAACAAAAGCTAAATTGTAACTTTGACCATCAAATTCAAAATAATTAGCATTGATTTCAACAGGAAAAATTCGTCCCTCTTTTGTTCGATTATAACTTTCAAAAGTGAGCGAACCATTCGCTTTGACGTCTTGCCAATGTTCAGACCAATTTTCTAATTGAAAATCTGGGTTAATATCAGAAACACTTAGCTGTAGTAGTTCTTTGTTCGTGTAGCCCAATGTACGGTAGGCTTCAGCATTGTTGTACTGAAATTTTGCATTTTCATCAATGAGCCAAACAAATTCACTGACTTTGTCGAGCGCGTGATTTAGTAAATGGAGTTGTTTTTCTGCTCTTTTACGGTCGCTAATATCGCGCACCATCGCTAGGTTGTAATATCGCTCTTGATAAGTGATATAAGTGCCTCTCACTTCTACAGGGAAAATACGTCCATCTTTAGTTTTGTGGCGAGTTTCTACTGCGCCATGTTGTTCAGTTGTTATACGAGCGGCTTGATATTCTTGCCAATGTTCAAGCGTAAAATCGGGTTCAATATCAGATACACCCAACGTTAATAATTCTTCGCGTGTATAACCTAAACTTTCGCACGCTTTTTCGTTCACGGTGACAAATCTGGCATTTCCATCAATTAAGAAAATAGCTTCTTCAACGTTATTAAACGTATGGTCAAGAAATGCGTTGCGTTCTAATGAATTTTGCATAGAGTGATAGTGTTAGTGAAACAGATGAGGTCAATTGCCATAAAATCCCACAATTTTGAATCAATGACATTCATAAATCAAACAACGCTCAAAATGTAAGATAACTAGCAGCATCTTAGCTCACGTCGTACAATAACCGCTTTGTGTTTATCTGCTGACGTTCATTTTTTGAATTGTTAAGCAGAGTTAATACGTTTTAATTTTTAAATTTTGGAGAGCCAAATGGCACGAGTCACCATCGAAGATTGTTTAGAAAATCTTGAAAACCGTTTTAAATTAGTTTTATTAGCAAGTACCCGCGCACGTCAGTTAAGTCATGGTGCGACTGAGTTTGTGAAACGTGGAAAAAATAAAGATACCGTAGTTGCATTGCGTGAAATTGCCGCAGGTCATGTAACAGAAGCTAACGTTTTAGCGTTACATCGTGTTGGTGATATTCACGAATATAAAGAACCAGTTAACCCTTTATTTTAAAATTGTTTATGACTGCATCTAAATCTGAATCCGTTATGTCGATTGAATTACTCGAATCACAATTAGTCGCACGATTGGCTAACACATTGGAAAACTATTTAGATGCAGAACACGTTGCTCAATGTTTGCGTGCCTATGAATTTGGCGCAGCGGCTCACAAAGGGCAATTTCGCAAAAGTGGTGAATCTTACATTTGTCATCCTGTTTCAGTGGCAATTAGTTTGGCAGAAATTCGCATGGATGCTGACGGTATTACCGCTGCAATCTTGCATGATGTTGTCGAAGACACAGAAATTAGCAAACAAGAAATCGCCACGCAATTCAATAATGAAGTTGCTGAATTAGTTGATGGCGTAACCAAATTATCAAAAATAGAAAATCAATCTCACGCAGAAGCGCAAGCTGAAAATGTCCGAAAAATGTTTTTGGCAATGGCGAAAGATTTGCGTGTCATTATCGTTAAATTAGCGGATCGTTTGCACAATATGGAAACGCTTGGCGTGATGCAACCGCCGAAAAAACGGCGTATTGCGAGAGAAACGCTCGATATTTACGCGCCAATTGCAAACCGTTTGGGGATGAATTCGATTCGTCATAAATTGGAAGGTTTAAGTTTTGAAGCGATGTATCCGTGGCGTTATGCCGTTTTAAGTCATGCCATAAAGAAAGCGCGTGGTAATCGTCGAAAAATGATTGATACCATTGAAAGTACGATGAAAGCCCGTTTAGAACACGCTGCATTTCCTTGTGATGTCGCAGGACGTGAAAAAAATATCTACAGCATTTATAAAAAAATGGTGAAGAAAAAAATTCCGTTAGCTGACGTTTTTGATGTGTATGCGTTTCGGATTTATTGCGACGATGTTGATGCGTGTTATCGCATTTTGGGCATGATGCACAATTTGTATAAACCAATTCCTGGGCGATTCAAAGATTACATTGCATTGCCTAAAGAAAATGGCTATCAATCGTTACATTCAGTTTTGATTGGTCCTTATGGCGTACCAATTGAAGTGCAAATTCGCACGCACGAAATGCACCGTATGTCAGAATCTGGGATTGCCGCACACTGGCTTTATAAATCAGATTACGACAAAAACCGCAATTTTCAAGCCTTGGCGAATGAATGGCTTAAAGATTTACTTGAAATTCAAAAAAGTGCGGGTGATTCGCTTGAATTTATCGACAATTTGAAAATCGATTTATTCCCACAAGAAGTCTTTGTTTTTACACCGAATGGCGCAATTATAAAATTGCCACGCGGTTCAACGATTGTTGATTTTGCTTATGCAGTTCATACAGATTTAGGAAATTCTTGTATTTCAGCAAAAATTGATAAGCAACTTATTCCATTACAAACCCAATTAGAAAGCGGCGTAACCGTTGAAATTATTCGTGGTGAACACGCACGACCTAATCCGTTATGGTTGAATTATGTTGTCACGGCACGCGCGAGAACGGCGATTCGTAATCGTTTAAAACATATTGAAGAAAAAGAAGCGCACAGTTTAGGAAAGCGTTTGTTGGAAAATGAATTGTCCGCCATGAATATCCAACTCGCGCAAATTAGTGACGATAGAATTTCAACATTGTTGAAAGTGATGGGAATTAAAACCTTTGAAATGTTGCTTGAAGACATTGGTTTGGGAAATAAAATGCCCTTTCTTGTTGCGAAACAACTGACGCAAAATGATGTAAATACTCATGTTAAACTCGAAGACGAAACCAAAAAACAAAATCGTCCGCTGATGATTAAAGGTACAGAAGGCATGGTGGTCGCGTTAGCGAAATGTTGTCGTCCCATTCCAGGCGATGCCATTATCGGTTTTTTTAATCCAGGAAAAGGCATCGTTGTTCATCAACACGATTGTCGTAATCATGCACTTATCAAGAAAAAGCAAAATAATTGGCTCGATGTCGATTGGGGCGATGACGCAAAAGGTGATTTTGCTACCGAAATTCGGATTGAAATTTTAAATCAACGCGGTTCATTAGCCACCGTCGCAGCGACAATTTCAGAATTAGAATCTAATATCGAAAATGTCACCGTGGTAGAGCAAGATGCTCGTGTTTGTGTTGATTCCATTATTTTGACCGCGCAAAACCGAACCCATTTAGCGAAAATCATGCGCCGATTAAAAGAACTTTCCATCGTGTTAAAAATTACACGCATCAAAGGTTAATTTTCATTTTTAATTTCTCTTGAATACGAAATTGACACGCGCGGTTCAAGCCATTGCTGTAAAAAATCTAAAAAACAACGTACTTTTGCCGAGAGATATTTACGATGTGGATAAACCGCATGAATATCTAATGGCGGAAGTGCGTAATTTTCGAGAACGGTCTTTAATTTTCCTTTTTCAATATCACGACGAACAACATACGTCGCTAAAACAACCAATCCTAAACCATTCAATGCAGCGACACGATTCGCCTCTGCCACATTCGATTGCATTCGACCTGATACGTTAATGGTTGTAAAACCCGTATCTGTTTTGAATTTCCATTTATCCTGCGGCGCACTTGCCCAATTGACTAAACAACTGTGATTAACTAAATCTTCGGGGGTTTGTGGCACGCCATGTTTTTCCAAATACTCAGGTGAACCACACACAATCATTGAAGAACTCGCCAATTTTCGCGCGACCATGCTGGTATCGTCTAAATCTCCTAAATAAATGGCAATATCAATTCCATCATCGATTAAATCAGCGTGACTACTTTGCAAAATCATTTCGACGTTTAAATCAGGATAATTTTTAATAAATTGGGCAACGGCTCGTGTGATATGCGTTGCACCAATGACGGGTGGTGCGCTAATTTTTAATGTGCCACGCGGTTCAGATTGTAAATGCGTAATTGCCGATTCCATATCTTCAATATCAAGCAATACTTGTGAACAGCGTTCCAAATACGACACGCCCATATCAGTTAAACTCAAACTGCGGGTTGTTCGATTAAATAAACGAGTTCGCAATTCCGATTCCAAAAACATAATGTGTTTTGTTGCCATCGCCCGAGAAATATCTAATTCGCGTGCGCCACCAACAAAACTGCCTGCTTTTGCCACACGTTCAAATACTCTCATGCTGGTTAATTTGTCCATTTTTCTCTCTTTTTCCGATTAACTACTTGGTAATTTATAAGTTTTAGTCTGTTTTAAATCATAATACTGGAATTTGAAATTTACGTTAAACTTGTAACCATAATGTTCTCGCCATAAATAGTGATTTTAAGGAGCTAAAAATGCAACTTTGTATTCAATACACAAATGAACAAAAACAAAGGATTTATAGGTATTGGTTTAATCTTAGCTATAGTTCTAGGGGTAGCAGTAGTGGGTGGAGGAGCTTATTATTTAGGGAAGAGTGGAAATAAGCAGGAAGTCAAAAGTCCAGAAAATGTTCTACTAGATAGTCAGAATCAAAATATACAACCAATAAAGCAGAATCAGAATTTGCCAGTGGTTGAGAATACAAAAGTCGTTACTTCTTCAATTAAAGTTCTTTCCATAAGAATTACAGAAAAGCGGGGTTTTTTAATTTAATGCTTGTGTTTTTTATTCTTCCCATAAAACTTAATACTATTTAC
>CAIVBX010000198.1 GCA_903904275.1 uncultured Pseudomonadota bacterium | reverse complement strand
TCATCGCTTAATTTTAAATAATCTTCATCATATTTATCATCCGAACCGTCATTTACAACAATAATTTCAAAATCATCAGATGTTTGATTTAAAACCGACATAATTGCAACTTTAAGTGTTTCTGGTCGATTTCGCGTTGGAATAATGACTGAAAATTGCATAAAAACTCCGTTATTTTATTAAATTTGCCATGGCTTTTGTCGCCAAATTGATATGGTTAAAAGATTGAGCATAAATTTCCAATGATTGCTCAAAAGGGTCACTAAGTTCTAACGGTAACTGTTCATCTGCTATGATACTACCAAGCAAATAGGTTTTAGATTTGCAATTAGGATACAGTTTTATCAATCGATGAAACTGGGTGATTTCCATCACAAAAATAACATCAGCATCATCAACTAATTTTTGCGATAGGCATCGAGATGACCAATTACTTAAATTTATTCCATTTTCAGCGGCAATTTTAACCATCGTAGCGTCTGCGGGTCGATTACCTTGTGAATGAAAACCAGCAGAATCAATACTTATCAATTTTGTTGAGTTACTTAAATGATGTTCCAAACATTTGTGTGCCGACACACTACGATTGATATTGCCATAACATAAAAACAAAATACGATTAGCCGACTTTAAACGCTTTATTGCTGTTCCAGATTTTTTTTGATAATTAAATTTTCGTTGCTCGTAAAATTTACTAATAAATTCATTTGCTAAATTATATACCCACGAAAATGTTCTGATGTTATCAATAAAAAAAGGTTTGGGATCATCATAAGAAAAACTATCAAATCGGTGGTTATTACCAAAAATGGCAAAAAAATCTTTGAGCAATTGCCACGGTTTTGACCAAATAATTAAAGGATTTTTATCGCGACGAAAAAGTACAACCAATAGCCAATAAAAATCGTCTTTAAATTTTCTATTTAATCGACCAATTTGAATAACATTCTTTGGTATGGCGACATCATTTAAAACTAACAGTCTATAAAGTTGATAAGGGAAATCTGCGCCAGAATCCACAGCTAATGGCAAAGATCCCCAAAAACGACCATTGATTTCCATTAAGCAACTTTCTTCGGTTTCAGAATTATATTTAAATTCTAACATCGCCACACCATGCCAATTTAAACGTTTAATCAATCGTGTCGAGTATTCCAATAACTGAGGATTAACAGGAACACTTTTTCTTAAACAACTTCCGCCACCTGTCAAAGGCATTTCATGTAGGCGCAAATGCTGAAAAGAAAGAATAATTTCTCCGTGATTTGCCAACACTTCAACGCCGACACCATCGCCTCTAAAATAAGTTTGTAAAATGACAGGTGTATAACATAAAACATCTTGGCATTTTTTTAATAGTTCTTGCTTGTTAAACGCGTATTGAACAATCAATTTTGTGCGCTTGTCGTCATTAGATTCCGCAACTGAGCGACTCGGTTTAATGACAATTGGATAAGTTAGAGAATCTAAAATTTCATTCAATTCATCAAAATCATTAACATCAAGGCTTTGGGGAAAAGGGATATTTTCTTTTTTTGCAATAGCAAAAGTTTGGCTTTTATCACTAACTAATTCGAGTGTTTCGTAATCAGGAATTGCTAAATGTGTATATTTCTCAATTTCTGATTTGTGCTTAGCCAATAATAATGATGTTTTTTCCGTTACGGGAATAACTAAATCAAACGTATTTTGACGAATAAAATGAATAATCTGTTCAACAAAATCGTTAGCATGTGTGAGCGGATTTGGATACAAATACAATTCACTAGCGAATTTTGAGTATTTTGAAATAGGTAAAACAGAACCTAATTCGCTGCCAATAGTCACCTTTAAATTTTGTCTTCCTAAAGATCTAATGATAGCAAGAGCTGAAAATTCATTGCCATCAAGTACAAGGACTTTGTGATACATTGAGCGGTCTCACTTAATGAAAAAATGCAATTTTATAAGTGCATTTTGATAATTTTTTGTCATGAAATTCGGGCTAGTGTACCATGAAGAAACAATATATTCATAAGCGACCTCGAAGAATTCATGAAGCCGATATTAAGCCTTTTAAAAAACCTTTGTACACTTACATCCCGTTTTAAACAAAAAAAACTTTCGATATTGATTTACCATCGCGTTTTAAATGAACCTGATTTTATGAATCCTTGGGAAGTAGACAAACGTATTTTTAGCTGGCAAATGGAATTACTTGCAAAATATTTTAATGTTTTATCTCTGGATGAGGCATTGCAACGATTGGAAAATAACACACTTCCCGCACGATCTGTTTGCATTACATTTGACGATGGTTATGCAGACAATTGTGAAAATGCGTTGCCTATTTTGTTGGCGAATAATTTAAAAGCAACGTTTTTTATCGCTACTGATTTTTTAGATGGTGGGCGAATGTGGAATGATACGATTACCGAAACCGTTAGAAATCTGAATGAAGCAAAATTAGATTTAACGAAATTAGGCTATGGTATTTTTGACATTGAAACAACAGAACAAAAATCCAATGCCGCTTCTAACATTATTTCAAAGGTGAAGCATTTGTCACCATCAGAAAGAACACGTCATGTTGCATACATTGCAGAACAATGTGATGGTTTGCCAGATAATCTCATGATGACTACGCGGCAGTTAATTAAATTAAGAGATGCGGCGATGGAAATTGGTGGACATACACGTTCTCATCCTATTTTAGCTTCGTTGGATATTGATAGTGCAAGCGAAGAAATTGCTGAAAATAAAAAAATATTAGAAACAAAATTAAACAAAAAAATTCGTTTTTTTGCTTTTTAGCTAAAAAAATTTTTTTTTGCGAAACATAGAATATATTTCCAAGCTCTGATACCCATTGTGTTGGCCCCTCCATGGCAGTCGGATGCCCTTTGCTCTCTTTCTGCACTTTTGCCCAGATGTATATCATGACTATCCGAGGTCTGTTTGCAATGTTCCTGTTGGCCACTTTCGCTATGGTCCACGGGGGCGACATTGCAACCTGTGCGGCTCAGAGTGAATGCTTCAACATGATTTGGGTGGTGTTGAAGGTTGGTCTCCCCCCTGGGTACCTCCACATTACCCCAGGGAAGCACGAGAGCAAGGTTCCGAAGCCCCCCCCCAGTAACTTACGCCAAGAAGCATAATTCGGGAATGTTTTGGTGTTATATGGGGGGGGTATGTTGCGTAGGACTGCCTTGTCT
>CAIVBX010000197.1 GCA_903904275.1 uncultured Pseudomonadota bacterium | reverse complement strand
TGAACAAATCGAACAGATTGATTTTGCCGCACAACAATTGAATTTTCTCGAATGGGAAAGTTTACTTGCTGATTTCATGTCTATACTCACGTTCACCTTTCAAAAATCAGATGCTGAAACGTTATTTGAAAATTTAAAAGCCTTGTTGTTACAAGATTTCCAAAAGGAATTGCCTTCTCTTTATATCGATAACGACTATAACAACTATGTTGATGCTTATCACGCTATGGAAGGCATGAATGTCAATCAAGAAATTGCCAATTTTTTTACCGAAATAAAAAAACCGCTAAATTTGGTTAAAGCTGTCTATGATGCAACCGAGTTTGATAGCGCAAAATTTATCACGGCATTAGATGAAATTAAAGCCTTAGCAAGTCCTTTAAATTTTGTGCAATTAGTGTCGTTAATTGATGACTTTGTTATACCGAATAGAGATGAAACGCTCACCCATCAAAATGTTCAAAATTTTTTATTTTGGTTATTCGAAGCGTTAGTTGCTGTTGAAGATTCGGTGTTAGAAGAAGAAATACCAACTGCTAATTCACACATAAGAACCTTACTTGGTTATTTATGTAGCAAACATATTTCTGATAATTTGCTTCTAATTAAAGATTTTTTAGAAAGTATAAAAAATAAGATATGTGTTAATGACTGTTGCATACAAATGGATGAAGCATTACGAAAAATTTATTATGCTTGCCAACACTACGGGCTTGAAACGGCTTCGCAACTTAGCATATCGTTAGTGGATTTATTTGCTCGAGTTACAAATGGTGACATGGTTGTCGATGGTTTTATGTTGCACGTTGCAAAATCATTTGTAAATAATATCGAATTAGTTTTATGCAGCCTTGAATCGGGAATTGCGCCTGATATGGGACAAATTGAAAAGTTATTACATGATGCTGAATCGGTAGCGTTTGTTTCAAGTGGTGCGGAATTTTCGGCAGAAATGGTGGAAGAACGGTTAAATTTGCCTGAATCATTCCACAACATTCTTTCTGCCGAAAGTGTTCAAATTTCTATGGACGCATTAGATGCCCATCAAAATTTTTATATTATTCGTACAGACTTAGAACAAGACGAAGAATTAGCCACAAAATTTTTGTTATGGGTAGATTCTGGAACTGTCACAGCCATTACGAATGTCACGGTTTTTGAAGACAATCGAACATTATTTGATTTTTTAATTTCAACACCGCTAACGCGTACACAATTAGATGAAACGTTAATTCACATTGATTTAACAGGTAAATCGTTATTTATCACGCATCAGTTAGAAGACCATAAAATTGCAAGTGAAGAATCGAAAACGCTTAGACAATATGACAATTTCGTGCGTGATACAGATTCTGGTTTGCCGTCAACAAATCAAGGGCAAATGTCAGGTGATATGCTTGAATCAATTGGTGAACTCGTTACCAATCAAGCAATGATGCGCCATTTGTTACACGATTTAGTCGAAGAAGATTTAACCAAAAATATCGAAACTAAATTAAATACAGTTGATGGACATTGGGGACAAGCAAAAGATGATGTGCGCCAATATCTTTTGCTTTGGCAAGATAAAGTTGAAAAACTGATTCAAATCGAAGTGCAAACTAACGCGCTGATGGAGCAATTACAAGAAGGGGCAATTGCGGGGCGGATGCGTTCAGCGGCGCAACTGTTAAAACCACTTTATCCATTTGTCGAAAGCACCTCGCGACAAAAAAATTGTCCCGTTCACTTTATTACCGAAGGTGATAACGTATCACTTGATTTTACGATGGTGGAAAATTTAAAAACGCCGTTGCGAACGCTTTTAACATTTTGTATGACACAAAGCATCGGAACTACCGAACAGCGGGTTTCAAAAGATAAAAGTGAACGCGCTTTATTGAAATTGTCACTGATTGAAAATGATGACCACGTCAAAATCATAATTGAAGATGACGGCATCGGCATTGATACGCAAAATCTTGGACGTAGAACTGGGCAATTAGGTTTGCCGAATCAACTCGAATCGATATTTCACGATGCTTATGGCGTTACTTATAATGCGGATGATACCGAAAATGGCGTAGATTTTTCTAAAATGCGCGATACGTTGCAATTGCATGGTGGCAACATTTGGGTGTCGAATCTAGTGACAGGTGGGTTACGTTTTACGCTGACGATGTCACTTACCATGTTATTGCTAGAAGGCATGGTTGTACGCATTAACTCAGTGCATTATGTGATTCCCATTGACGCGATTCAACGCATTATTCGTATTGATAGAGATAATTTAATGCGTGTTTCGGCAGATAATGGTGGCTATTTGTTGCATTTGGAACATAACGAAACTGTTCCCGTCCAATTTTTAAAAGGCAACCATCAAGAAACCAATGAAACCAATAATTTTGGCGATGACGAAAAACAATTATTTGTTGTGATTGGTAAAGAATCGCAACGTGTGGCAATAAAAGTTAGCGAACTGATTGGGCAACAAAATGTGTTATCACGCCCATTGCAAGGTTATTTATCACATATTCGAGGTGTGATTGGTTGCACCTTGCTGGGAAGTAGTGACGTAGGTTTGGTGTTAGATATTAACGCGATTTTTGATGTGAATAATTAAAAATAGCAGTGAAAATTTTTACATCAACTCAAATAATAATTTCGCTAACTGAGAAAAATCTTCAGCACCACGACTTTTCGGCGCATAAAAACGGACAGGTTTATTTGCAGCAAAGGCTTCAGCCAATTTAATGTCCGTACGAATGCCATGTAAAACCCGTAACGCGCCGAATTGTTTTGAAACCTGTTCTGTCACTTGTTTATGCTGACGTACATTTGAGGTCGTCATGACAGGCAAAAAACCTAAAATTTTCAACGCGGGATTTTTTTCTGATAACACTTTAAACAACACACGAATCAATTGCCGTACACCTTCAAATGATAACGGATGCGGCACATACGGAATTAAAACCCAATTTGCTGCACACAACGCATTTAGCAACAAATTATCTAATGAAGGTGGTGTGTCAATAATCACTAAATCAAATTTTTCTGAAATAACTTTCTCTGCTAACACACGCGCCAAACACATTTCATCATTGCCACTGTTTTGATGGCGAAATGTGGTGTTAGCAGGCAAAAGTGAAACGTTTTTTACCGCTGTTTCACAAATTATTTCATGAATTGAAAAAGGGTCAACGGTAAAAATATCATGAATCGTTTTCTGCCCAGCCGTGACTTTGACACCTAAGCCCACGGCACAATGTCCTTGTGAATCTAAATCAATCAGCAACACTCGTTTTTCTAATGCGGCAAATTCAGCGGCTAAATTGACAGAAACCGTCGTTTTCCCCGCGCCCCCTTTTCGATTTGTTATCACTAAAATGGGTATCACAATCAAAAACCTACTTTTGTTAAACTTGATACAACTACGAATATGTTTGCCATAAAATTCTCGAATTAAAAAAGTTCAAATTGAGGCAGTTTTTCTTCTTCTGCTGCTAAACTGTTGCCATGATGTGATTCATTTTCGACATAATCACGAAATAACGCATTCATTTCCGATCCAAAATCATCTAATGTTCCATTATTTAACTGCAATTGATTAGCAAATTGTTCTAGCAGAATACCGCGTTTATGAATGGCACTTTGCATTCGTTCAATCCGTTGGCGCAAAATATCTTGGTATTGAATACTTCCTAATACTTCTTCAACTTGCGCCAAAATGTCTTTCTGGCTTTTTTGCATCACAGTATTGACAACAGAAAACAGCGTTTTGTAATAGTGACGCATATCATCGTGAGATTCTTCTAAATTCTTTATCAAGTCCATCACTTTAACGGCATCATTCATTTCATCCATGATTTCTTTCAAAAATTTAAATTTTAATCCTTCATGGAAACTATGACGTGCGGCATTCAAACCTGTTTCAATCATATCAGCGGCTTTGCTAGAACTAATCGCTAATTTACGCACTTCGTCAGCCACAATTTTAAATCCTAATCCTGCATCACCAGCATGAGCCGCTTGAATGGACGCATTGACAGCTAAAATATCGGTTTGAAAACTGATTTCTTTGATGCTATCAACGAGGCTACTTAAACCATCGATAACAGAACCCGATGCCTGAATTAACTCAATATCGGCTTGAATTTTATGGGGAATTGATTGAATCAAAACGCCAATATTGGAGATATTTTTAACATTGTCATCAACGCCTGATTCCATATTTTCGATTTGATTGCTGGCATCAGTAATATAACCTTCAATTTTTTGAGTTGTTTCATTTAAGGAATTCATCAATGCAATCAAAGACATTGACGACTCAGCCGTGTCATGCAAAACAACGTTAAGCTGTTTATCCACTTCGTTATCAATCAAAATGTGCGATCCAACAATATCTGACATTTGGTCGGCGACTTGTAAATACAATTGAGCGTTAAGACTATCATGTGACGAACTGTCTACTGATTTTTCTTTCCAATCCTCTTGAAAATTCAGTAATAACGATTGAATTTCATTGATACGCTGTTGCAGTTGTTCTTCAATTTTTTCGTTTAATGAAACATAATTTGAAACAGAATCAACAAATTCTGAAATTAGCGGATTTAATGAATCTTGCACGTCATTCCATGCGAAATCGTTGCTAATTTTTAACACACTGGTTATGTTTTCAACACATGTTGTCAAATTTTCAATTGACAAAATGGCATTGTTTTTCAAATCCATCGGTGCAACATTTTGTGCAGAAAAACTGTTTTCTATTTGGCGCGTGATTTCATTTAGAACATAACGAATTTTTTCATTGTTCACCAAAATTTGTTCTTCAGGCGGTAATTTATTATGAGGCAATTTACTTTCTTGAATTAAACAGTATTGCGAACCTAATCCGATAAACATGGCAATGATCAAAAATACCACGTCTTTGTAATGTCCTAATAACGCATTAAAATTTGTGTCAAAAATTACCGAACACGCTATCAATAACAACATTAAAAAACCACTGATAAACAGGATTTTCAGTGGTTTAAATTCGGTGATATGTTTAGATTTTGTCGTCATAAAACTTATGCACCTGGTAAAACTTGTTTAATAATTTTAATTAAATCTGCGCCACCAACAGGTTTGACAAGCCAACCCGTTGCCCCCGCTGCTTTGCCTTGTTCACGCATTCCCGTTTGGTTTTCTGTCGTCAATGTCAAAATGGGCGTAAATCTCAAAATGGCACGGGCTTTTTTAATCAATTCAATGCCACCCATATTTGGCATATTGATGTCCGTAATAATCAAATCAGGTTTCAATCCAGCGGTTATTTTTGCCAAAGCTTTTACACCATCTTCAGCCGTTTCGACTTTGTAACCATTCATTTCCAATGTGTTTTTAACACTCATAATCATGGTTGCCGAATCATCGACGATTAAAATTGTTTTTGCCATGTTCAATTCCTGTCTCAGTATTTTGGGAAAATTATTTTAACGCAATATGCAACCAGGTTTGCAAATCCATGTCTTTCGGTTCATTGGTAATAATAGGTTTAACGACCATTAAAACTTGTAAATTAGCGGCGTGAATATGTGAGCAATCCGCGACATTGATTTTGCCTTTAGGGTTTTTAACAAAGAAATCAAGCAAACCTTCTGCTTCTTCAACGCTTACATTACCACTAAAAATAGCGAGTGATTTTTTATATTCAATTGCCATAACTAAATTAACTCCCGAGGATTTAAAACCATCAACACCGAACCATCGCCTAATAATGCCGCGCCTGAATAACCTGACAAACCGCCCAAAATCCCCGCCATGGGTTTTAAAATAATATCGACAGTTTCGCGGAAATCATCAACTAAAATGCCAACATTTTCGCCGTGAATTCGCACGATTAACGTTGCAAATTCGTTGCCTTCATTAGGAATTTGGTCAATGTTTTGCGCGAGTAATTCGTTTAGCGATAAAAGCGGCACAATTTTGCCGCGTAAAACGGTAGTTTGTTTTTGTTTTATTGCTTGAATTTGGTCGAAGGGGACACGCACTGTTTCAACAACCATATCCATCGGTACGCCAAAAATTTGTTTGTTCGATTCAATAATCATCACGTTCGTTACTGCCATAGAAAGCGGCAACGATAAAAATAAACGAGTACCTTTACCGACTTCACTTTCAATCCCAACGGTACCATTCACTTTTTCAACTGCCGAACGTACCACATCCATACCAACGCCGCGTCCTGATAAATCCGAAATGACTTCTGCTGTTGAAAAACCTGCGGCAAACACTAAATTTACCGCATCTTGGTCGCTGATGCGTTCAAGTGTGGTTTCGTCGATTAAGCCTTTTTCGTAGGCTTTGTTTTTAATCACTTCAGGATTGATGCCTTTACCGTCATCGATAATTTCAATCAACACGCGGTCAGATTCTTGGCTTGCGCGAATCAACAATTTGCCTTCAGCAGGTTTCCCCGCCGCCTTTCGGATTTCAGGCAATTCCAAACCGTGGTCTAAACTATTTCGCACAATATGAATTAACGGGTCGGCTAATGCTTCTATGATATTTTTGTCCGCTTCCGTGTTTTCACCTTCTAAAACCAAATGAACTTCTTTGCCGAGTTTGCGTGAAATATCGCGCACCATGCGTGGAAAACGTTGAAATACAAACGACACAGGCATCATGCGAACTTGCATAATTGTATCTTGCATTTCTTCTGCCACGCGATTGATAACCGCATATTGCGCTTTAATTTCACGCGATAATTCACGCACACCAAAAACGGTTTCAGCGCGATTTGCTAAATACGGCAACGCATTTTTTGCCACCACCATTTCTCCGATTAAATTCATCAATCGGTCGATTTTTTCTTGGTCAACTTTTAAGGTTTTCGAGGCGGGCGCGTTATCTTCAGCTCGTCGATTAGGCATGATTAAGCTGGAATCATGCGTTTCTTTTTCGGGTGAAATAATTAATTTTTCAACGTCTTGTTCTGATTTCACCATTTTTTCAGATTCAACTATTTCAACAGTTTTTTCAGTCGGTATGGTGTAATTGGCTAACCACGTTAACAATGCTTCGGAACTATTTTCAGAAATTGCCGTTTCTAATGCTTTTTCTACCTCAACGGCATCCGAATTTTTATTTAATGCTAAACAACAGCCTTTTAGTGTTGTTGCAACCGCTTTTAATCGTCCGACAAAAACCGCATTGTTATTATTTGGCAAACGTAATACGTCACGTTGTGATTTCATAATCATGTCAAAACGCGCGTGGTCTTTTTCTGATAAAACAATGGCTGATTTTTCAATAATCTCTTCAACAGGTGACTTTTCAACAACGATTTCAGCCGCCAAATTTGTCAAATTAGGCAATTCAAATGTGTGTAACGATTCAATCAATATGCGTTTTAAAGCCTGATTTTCAGCATCACATTCCAAAATTATCAACAACCAACGCAATGCGGATGAAAACCACAACGTCGGCGCAACTAATCCTAACATTGTTTCAGTTGAACGAATTAAGGTCGCTGTATCATCTTTATTTAGCAATTCCAACGCACTTGCAATAAATTCATCTTGCAAAGCGTCTTCTTCTTTTTCACCGTCTGGCAAAATAAAAGATGCTGCCTCTAACGTTTTGAAATTTACTTGTTCTGGAACGTAACGGAATAATTCACGCAATTCAATCACGTCAGCAGTCGTAATAACACGGAAAATAAGTTGGCAACTGTAAGCGTCCATTTCTGCTAATGGTGCATTATTCAATGTTGTTACTTCGCGCCACAACACATCAGGAATTTGTCGCACCAAGAAAAACGGGTCTTCGCCTTTGAAAAAACATTCTGCTTCGGGTGCATATTCCAAAAGTGTGACAACATCGCCTGATTTTGCGGTTCGGTATAATTCGACAGCAATTTCTTCAGGTAAATTCAAGGTTGGTTTTTCTGCCGTCACATTCGTTTTTGGTATAGAAATTTCGCTGCTTTCCAATAAAATTGAAATTGCATCTGAACCAATTTCGATGCTGTCTTCAGGAGCTGAAACAATTAACGCGCGTAATGATTGTGCTAGTGCAGCTGAAACTTCGCTGTGTTGATTACTTAATTGTCCTGTGCCTTCGACTTCGTCCATCAATATCCCGACAAAATCCATTGCTTCTAAAAGTTGATCTGCTAATTCTTGTGAATAATGAACCCGTCCATTTCGCACTGCATCCATTAAATCTTCGCTTGCATGTAAAACGCGCGTCATTTCAGGGAAATCAAATAAACCGCTATTACCTTTTAAGGTATGAACAAAACGGAATAACTCCACCATCAATTCAGTGCTATTAGGATTTTCCTCGAGCTGCATTAACTTGTCAGCAATGCCTTGTAAAAAATCACGCGATTCGGATAAAAATTGTTCTAATAATGCGTTCATTTTATATACCTTCACCCAGTAAAATTCGGGTAAAACTTAATAATTCATCAGGTTTAACAGGTTTCACTAAATACAAATTCGCGCCTGCGTTATAGGCTAACATTTCATCATTTTTCGCACTTTCCGTTGACACCATAATCGCGGGAGCTTGTGGAATATCTTTGCTCCGCAATTCTTTTAAAAATTCATAACCGTCCATTTTTGGCATGTTGATGTCAACGATGTACAAATCAAAATGATGGGTGAGTGCTTTTTCTAAGGCTTCAATGCCGTTAATCGCTTCATCGGTGTGATAACCAGCTGAAATTAAAATGTTGCAGTGATACAGACGAACGGTCGCCGCATCGTCAATGACTAAGATATTTTTCATCTGCCCTCCAAAGGCTTTTGATAAACAATCGCTTCGGGAAATTTAATTACGCGAAATAGCGACGAAATACGACTCATCGATTCGGAATGTCCTAAACACATAAAACCACCCGATTTCATGGCATCGAAAAACATTTCAGCCGCTTGACGACGCGAAATATCATCAAAATAAATCAATAAATTGCGGCAAAAAATCACATCAAAATTTCGATACGAACGCACTTCGGCAGGACTCATAATGTTCACGCGAGTAAATTCAACGGCTTCACGCAAATCAGCACAAATTTGATGACCGCCATTTGTATAAGTGAAGTATTTACTCAGTGTTTTAGCGGGTAAATTTTGCACCGACCGCGCCGAATAATGCCCTTTTTGTGCTTGTGAAATAATTTGGGTATCGATGTCAGAAGAAATAATTTCAATATCCCAACTGTCAATGTCTTTCCAATGCTCAAGTAAATAAATAGCAATCGAATAGGCTTCTTCACCTGACGACGAGGGGACAGACCAAATTCGCAACGGCGAATCGTCTTTTTTACGGCGCGTAATGTCAGGCAAAATAGAATTAACCAAACATTTGAATTGGTATTCTTCTCGAAAAAAATAGGTTTCATTAACGGTCATTAAATTCACTAATTTTTGTAATTCGTCACCTGAGTTATCGAAACGTAATTTCACGAAATAGCTGCGAAAGGTTTTAGAATCGGTTTCTTCAATCCGTTCAATCAGACGTTTATCGACAAAATAGCGTTTGGAATTCTCGAATTGAATGCCTGTTTTACGATAAAAAAACTCTTTGAATTTCAAAAAATCATCGTCGCTAATCGTAGTATTTGACATTTTAATGGTCGCCTTGTCGAATGCGTTGCAAAGCCAAATCCACCGTAAAACAAATGTAAGGTTCATCAGCGAAGCGACATTTTAAGTTTTCTAGTGCGTTCACAGCATTTTCAGTTCCAACTTCACTTAACAAATCAACAGCCGTGGCACAAACATTTATATGTGAATCGTTGTTGATGACGCTGATTAGCCATTTTTCAACATTTTGATGTTGCAATGATTCCAAGATATTGACCGCAAAAATTCGGACATCTGAATCGCTGTCGTTGAGTAAATTTTCAATAATTGGCGCGACTTGTTCAGGTTCAGATTTTAAAACTTCAATCGCTTCATTTCGTAATGATGCTTCATCGCTACGCAGACAATCCACTAATGCCGAAACTGAAATATCATCCGAGAATTTTGCCAACGCGTCCAAAATTGCCGTTCGGACGCTACTGTTATCTTCGATTTTTAAACGTGCCGCTAGTGTGGAACTTGCTTGCGTGTACGTCGCTAAATCGCGTATCGCCCAACGTCTAACTTGTGCGTCATCATGGTTTAATTCCAGGCATAAACCATCAAAATCGCGTGGTGCAGACCGTTCATCTTCGTTAATGCTTTGTTGCGTTTTTTGTTTTATAAATGCCACGGTTTGCTCCTATTTCAGCCAAGCTAAAATTTGTTTTGTTATTCTATCTGACGGTAAAACCACCGACGCGCCACCTTTTTTAATCAGTTCCGCAGGCATTCCAAACACGACACAAGATGTTTCACTTTCGGCAATAGTTTTACCGCCACGGTGTTTAATTTCTCTGAACGCATCTGAACCGTCATACCCCATGCCTGTTAGCATTACCGCAATAATTTTAGTTGCGTCATAATTTTCCAACACTGAACGCCCTAACAATTCAACTGATGGATGCCACAAAAATTCTTTACTTTCAGGTTTGGGAATAATCGTGGGGTTGCCACCGCGTTGCGCGACAGTTATATCTGCCCCTCCTTTGCCAATGTAAATAAAACCCGCTTCAATCGGTGTTGGCTTGCTGGCTTCAACAACGGTTAATTCACACAAACTATTCATCCGATTTGCAAATGGCAACGTGAAACTTGCGGGCATGTGTTGAGCCACTAAAACAGGATACGGAAAATCTGCGGGAAATAATGGCAAAACATCTTCCAACGTTCTTGGTCCGCCTGTTGAAACACCGATGACGACAATCCCATTTTGTGCAACACCACGGCGAATAATTGGCTTACGTTCAGGCTCAACAATCGTTTTGGGTTTTTCAACAACAGGACGACTTGAGACAAATGAGCGTGTGGTTTTGATTTTGGATTTTGCGGCTGTTCGCACTTTACTGACTAATTCACGACGAATGTCATCAATTGAAAGTGAAATCGTACCGCTGGGTTTTGCAACATAATCCACAGCACCTAACGCTAAGGCTTCAAAGGTTGCTAACGCGCCTTTTTCCGTCAATGATGAAACCATAATCACAGGCACTGAGCGTTCTGCCATAATCAAAGACAACGCTGTCAAACCGTCCATTTCTGGCATATTGATGTCTAATGTCACCACGTCAGGTTGAAACAATCTATTTTCTTCAATCGCTTCTTTGCCGTTCCGTGCAAACCGAATTTCAAAATCGCCTTCTTCATTAAACATGCTGTTAAGTTGACGACGCATTAACGCGGAATCGTCCACAATCAAAAGTTTAATCACGCTCAAAATCTCCTTTTATTAATTTACCAATTTAGCCAATCCTTCACGGTCTTGCGTTTCCAATAAACGCGAAGGTTCAATTAACAAAATTAACCGTTTTTGTTTTTCCAAGTTCGCTACACGCGAAATCAAATTCATTTGGTCAGTCGATAAATTCGGCGCAGGTTCAATTGCTGATTTTGCGACTTTCAACACTTCTGCCACTGAATCGACAATAAAACCTGTTCGCAAACCGTCAAACAAAAACACCATAATGCGTTGTTGTTCGGTACGTTCAGTTGTTGGCAAACCTAAACGCCGACGTTGGTCAATCACGGGCAAAATCGCACCGCGCAAATTGATGACACCTTCAACAAATTCGGGTGATTTCGGAACGTGTGTTAATTCTTCTGGAACGCGGACAATTTCTTGAACGCTTTCAATTGGCACACCAAATTCTTCTGCACCTAAACGAAACACCACCATTTGTTCATCGTCTTCAATGGTTGTTCTTTCTGTATTACTGCTCATTGAATTGTCCTGCTGATTTTCTATTGCATTTAAGGCTTCACGCATCGCGCTGTGACGGAACATATTTTCAGCGGAGATAATCGAAACTAAACGTTTGCCATTATCTAAACGGCAAATTTCAGTAATATCCGACAAACTGCCGTCACGCGCCAACATTGTCGGCATTGGGTCAACAAATTCTTTTGATACGCGCAACACTTCATTCACGGTATCCATTACCACGCCAACAGATGAATTTCCTACCGACACAACAACAATGCGGCTGTGTTCATCGGCTTCTTGAAATGGCAAATTAAACATGCGTCGCAAACTTACTAGTGGCAACATGCGTTGACGTAACGTCATAATGCCTAAAACGTGTGAATCAGAATGTGGCACATGAATAATATGTTCAGGCACTTGTACGATTTCTTGCACATCTTCAATGCTAATCGCGTATTCCTGTTCAGCAACGCTAAAACTGACCAATTGCAATTCATCGCTAAAAACTTCGACTTCTTGATTTGATTCAGTATTTCTTGAGGTTTGTGCTGTGTTATTTGCCAGTTTTGAGATTTCAGCAAATTCGTTCGCAATTAACTTTGCAAAATCCAAAACCATAATCATGGCGTGACCGCCAACATCTTTAATCAAACCTGTCAGTAAATCTGTATCAACTGTGCCGCTAATTGAATTTACATTTTCAATTTTGCTGGTTTCAACTTCTACAACACTGGCAACGGTATCAACAACAAAACCTAATGGTTGTCCCAAATCAATCACGATGGCACGAGTCGCGTCGTTGTATTCCTGTTCAGCAAAACCAAAAATACGGCGCAACGAAATAATCGGTAATACTTTGCCGCGTAAATTTGCTAAACCATCCAATGTTATCGGCGCAAGTGGAACATTGACAACCGTCGGCACACGAATAATTTCTTGAACAGGTGCCATATCGACGGCAAAAACTTCATCACCTGCAATAAAGGTAACAAATTGACGGACATTTGATTCTTGTTTGAATTCTTCAACAATCGGATTTTCGTTTATCACTTCATTCGACATAACAATCTCCTTCTTTTTTAGGATTAAAAGGAAACGTTACGCGCTTTGTAATTCGTCAGCGAGCGAAGCAATTTCTTCAATTGCTGCCGACAATTCTTCAACACCTTGCGATTGTTGTTGAGCAGCTGAAGCCGATTCTGTTGCGGCTTTTTCTGCTTCTTGCGCGGCAGCTGAAATTTGGTCAACGCCTGTTTTCACTTGGTTAATTGCAGCGGCAATTTCATCTGATGCAGCAAGAATTTCTTGTGAGCCTTTTTCGATGTCTTTAACATCGTTTTCAATAGTGACAAGGCTTTCCGTGCTGGTTTTTGATTTTTCAACTTCGGATTGAGCGCGAACAACAATTTCAGCTAAATCTTTACTGACAATACCAATTTGGTCTTGAACAGCTTTGACTAAATCTTTGATGCGATCAGCATTTTCAGCCGAATCGTGCGCTAAATTACGAATATCTGTTGCGACAACAACAAAACCTTTTCCGAATTCGCCAGCCCGCGCCGCTTCAATTGAACCATTGACAGCAAGCATATTGGTTTGAATAGAAACGGTTGCAATTGCATCAACGATTTTATCAATACGGCGGGACAACAATTCTAAAGCCGTTACTTGTTGAATACTTTCCTGCGTACTTGCCATAGAATTGTTGATGCCTGTAATTAAGGCATCAACAGATTTTTTGTTGGTATTAAGTAAGACTTGCATTTCTGACACCGTTTCTAAACCACGGTTGCTTTTTTCTTGTGCAATATCTAAACCTTTTTGAATTTGTATCAATGCAG
>CAIVBX010000196.1 GCA_903904275.1 uncultured Pseudomonadota bacterium | reverse complement strand
GTGATTTTAAATGCCGATACGCTTGAACCATTGAAAACATTTGAACTCGAAGGCATCGACCCAGATGGAAAACAAGTCAGTTCGGATTCAGGCATGGTTATCGGAACGCCGTTTGCAGATGTTTTTGCGATTGCGCTTGAAAATGCGGGACAAGTTTGGGTGGTTGATTTAAAAGACGATTTCCCTGTTACTCGAATTACAAATGTCGGTCGCCATTTGCACGATGCGTTTTTAACACACGGCGGCAAAAATTTAATGATTGCGTCTTATGACGACAGCATTGTCGCGGCGATTGATTTGCAAGAACGCAAAATTATCAAAAAATTACCAGCGGGTTGTGTTCCTCACGTTGGCGGCGGTTCAGCCGTAAAAGTTGACGGACGCACGTTAGGTTTCGGCACGAACTTTGGTGATTGCGACAAAATGGTAGTCAGCGTTTGGGATTTAGACAAAATGGAATTGGTTAAACAAGTTCCCGTTTCAGGTGGCACAGAATCGCCAGCCGCTCATGCTAACGCGCCGTATGTTGCGGTTGATATTATTTCCAAAGACAAACGCGCTCGCACGATTCAGTTAATCGATAAAAAAACCTTAGAAGTCGCCAAAACGCTTGATGTGGGCGGTCATGCTTATTTCCCTGAATACAGCGCAGATGGTAAGTTTTTGTATGTCAGCGCAGGTTACAGCGGTGATGAAGTCGTGGTTTATGATTCAACAAACTTTAACAAAGTCGCAACGATTGGCATGGAAAGCCCAGCAGGGATTTTCTCTCGTGGGCGCGTGAAATACATGACGCGCGGTTTAGCACCTGATGAAATGAAAGGGGCAAAATAATGAAACGATTATTTTTAACAGCGGCAGTCACGTTGTTTGTTGCGAATAGTCATGCTGCTGCAACTTATGCAGGAAAAGCAAAAGCCGAAGCGGTTTGTTCTCAATGTCATGGTTTAAAAACCGCACCGAAAGGCGCACCATTTCCACAATTGTTTGGTCGTGATTTTGCGTATTTACAAACGGCGTTGCAGCAATATCGTGACAAAACGCGCAAATCTGACATTATGAATGCTGTTGCAGGTTCATTATCTGACGAAGATATTGAAAATATCGCCGCGTATTACGACAATAAACACTAATCCTGATTTTTAAAAAGGGCTTTAAAATTTAAAGCCCTTTTTCATTTACCATTTGAGTTGCTGTGACTTATCCCATTTTAAATTTATCTAAAACCTTAACGCATTTGGATTTACTCGCCATGAAACAACGCGGTGAAAAAATTTCGTGTTTAACTGCTTACGATGCGAGTTTTAGCGCGTTAATTGATGCAGCAGGTTGTGATGTGATTTTAGTCGGTGATTCTCTTGGCATGGTAATTCAAGGAAATTCAACGACGTTGCCTGTGAAAATCGAAGACATGATTTATCACACACGTTGCGTCACAAAAACCTGCAAACGCGCGTTAGTTGTCGCCGATTTACCGTTTATGACTTACGACACACTTGAAAATGCGGCGAAAAATGCGGCGCGTTTAATTCAAGATGGCGGCGCACAAATGGTGAAATTAGAAGGTGCGAAAATTGAAATTATTGAATTTTTAGTCGCGCAAGGCATTTCAGTTTGTGGGCATTTGGGATTATTGCCGCAATTTATTCATCAACTTGGCGGTTACAAAGTACAAGGGAAATTTGCTGATGCGGCAGAAAAATTACTTGCTGATGCGTTAGAAATTCAAAATGCAGGTGCAACAATGTTAGTTTTAGAATGCGTCCCTGCCGAATTAGCAAAACAAATTACTGAAAAATTAACGATTCCTGTTATCGGAATTGGCGCAGGAAAATGTTGCGACGGGCAAGTTTTGGTCGTCTACGATATGTTGGGAATTAGCACAGGCAAACGTCCACGATTTTCAAAAAACTTTCTCACCGACACCAATTCGATTGAATCTGCGTTAAAAAATTATTCTATCGCCGTTAAAAATGGCAAATTTCCTACCGAAGCTCACAGTTTTTAATTCATGCAAACTTTTACCACTATTTCAGAAATTCGCGCGTGGCGAAAAGCAAATCCGCGCGTAGCATTCGTGCCAACAATGGGAAATTTACACGAAGGGCATTTACAACTTGTCCGCGAAGCCAAAAAACACGCTGATAAAGTCATCGTCAGTATTTTTGTGAATCCGACGCAGTTTGGTGTGAATGAAGATTTTTCAACCTATCCACGAACTGAAACGCGCGATTGTGAATTATTAGAAAACGAAGATTGTGACGCGGTTTTTTTACCTACGGTTGAAACG
>CAIVBX010000195.1 GCA_903904275.1 uncultured Pseudomonadota bacterium | reverse complement strand
GCTGATGCAACGGGTAAAGCTGTTTCACTTTCATTGATTGAACGCGCACATGAGAATTCAAGTATTGAACTTTTTGAACACCACAACATTATTGATTTGATTATTGAAAATAATCGTTGTGTTGGCGCATATATTTTTAATAGTCAAAAACAAAAAGTCGAAACCTTTTCGGCAAAGATTATTGTTTTGGCAACAGGTGGCGCGAGTAAGGCTTATTTGTATAGCACAAATCCGCAAAGTTCAACGGGCGATGGCATGGCAGTCGCTTGGCGTGCAGGTTGTCGCGTTAGTAATTTGGAATTTATGCAATTTCACCCAACCTGTCTTTATCATCCAGCGGGAAATTCATTTTTAATCAGCGAAGCTGTAAGAGGTGAGGGTGGTCGTTTGATTTTGCCAGATGGCAGCGCATTTATGCACCATTTTGACGAACGTGGTGAACTTGCGCCGCGTGATATTGTCGCTCGGGCGATTGACCATGAAATGAAAAAACGCGGGATTGATTGCGTATATTTAGATATTAGTCACAAACCAGCTTCATTTATTCGTGAACATTTTCCAAACATTTATCAGCAATGTTTAGAATTCGACATTGATATTACACAACAACCTATTCCTGTTGTGCCAGCCGCGCATTACACTTGTGGTGGCGTTTTAACAGACAGTTTTGCCCGAACCGATATTGAAAATTTGTATGCCGTTGGGGAAGTTGCTTGCACAGGATTACATGGCGCGAATCGAATGGCGAGTAATTCACTTTTAGAATGTTTGGTATTTGCAGAGCGTGCAAGCCAAGATATTAAACAAAAACTACCGACGTTGACGATGCCAAAAAATTTACCTATTTGGGATGAATCAAAAGTCAGTGATTCTGACGAAGAAGTGGTTGTTTCACATAATTGGAACGAATTGCGGCATTTTATGTGGGATTATGTTGGTATTGTGCGAACTGACAAACGGTTGAATCGCGCGATGAATCGTGTTGAATTATTGCAAAAAGAAATTGCAGAGTATTACGCACATTTTCGTGTAACGAGTGATTTGTTGGAATTGCGAAATTTAGTGATTGTTGCGGAACTCATTATTCGTTGCGCTCAACAACGCAAAGAAAGTCGTGGTTTGCATTACACGTTAGATTATCCAAAAATAGATAATTCGCAATCTGCTAAAAATACCATTCTAGTTCCACAAAATTACTTGCATAAAATTGCTTAAATGGATGACCTAATGCCGTTTGTTTTCCCAATTCGTGTGTATTATGAAGATACTGACGCAGGCGGTGTAGTGTATCATTCTAATTATTTAAATTTTTTTGAACGCGCTCGAACTGAAATGTTGCGTGATTTAGGTTTTGAACATGACGAGTTACGAGCAAAATATGGCGTTATTTTTGCTGTAAGAAGTATGCAAATTGAGTATTTACGTCCTGCAAAACTTAACGATTTACTCGCTGTTAGTGCGACAATTAGCCAAACTAAAAAAGCCAGTTTAACGTTTAAACAAATGATTAAGCATGATGATTTAACGCTTTGCACCGCGAGCTGTCGAATTGCTTGTTTAAATGCAGACAATTTACAACCGACAGCTATTCCCGATTTTTTATATAAACCCTTTTTAACGAAAAGCAATGAACACTGATTTATCGATTTTCCATTTAATCACCGAAGCCAGTTTTGTCGTGCAATTTGTGATGCTAATTTTATTTACCGCATCGCTTGTTTCATGGACATTTATTTTTTCTAAACGCAAAGAACTCAATCGAGCTATCGAAATTACTGACGAGTTTGAAGAACAATTTTGGTCAGGTGTTTCGTTATCAGAACTTTACCGCAAATTAGCCGCAAAAGATTTTGAACCTGAAGGCATTGAAAAAATCTTTTTAGCGGGTTACAAAGAATTTTCCAGAATGCGTTTAAGCGGCAATGTCGAACCTGCGGTACAAGTAGAAAGCGCACAACGTGTGATGCGAATTGAATTATTGCGTGAGCTTGACCGATTAGATGAACACTTAGCGTTTTTAGCAACGGTAGGTTCAACCAGTCCGTATGTTGGTTTATTTGGTACGGTTTGGGGGATTATGAATTCATTTATGGGTCTAGGAAATGTCAAACAAGCGACAATTGCAACGGTTGCTCCTGGTATTGCAGAAGCGTTAGTTGCCACAGCAATCGGTTTATTTGCCGCGATTCCCGCCGTTGTTGCTTATAACCGTTTTTCAACACGTTTAGATAGATTAACAGGACGTTATGAATTATTTGTTGAAGAATTTATCGTCTTATTACAAAGACAGGCGCACAGCAAATGAACGTAAATAATAAAAAAGCAGGTCGTCGTCGCCCGATGGCAGAAATTAACGTTGTGCCATACATTGACGTAACATTGGTGTTGTTAATTATTTTCATGGTCACAACGCCAATGTTGCAATCGGGCGTTGAAGTGGATTTGCCAAGAGCGCAAGCAGCAATGATTGACCAAAAAGAAGATACTCCACCACTCGTTATCTCGATTCAAAAAAGTGGAAATTATTTTATTAAAATTGGTACAGAAGATGATGAACCGATTGAAAAAGACCAAATTTTTCCACGAGTTGAGGCAGTTCTTAAAAATAAACCTGAAACGCAAGTGCTAATTAACGCTGATAAAGATGTTGATTATGGCACCGTCGTTGTGGCGATGAATGCCTTGAAAAGTGCAGGCGTGCCAAGCGTAGGTTTGCAAACTAAATCTGATGATTAACGGCTTCAATGTCTAATCAAAAATTTTCAAAACCGTTTTTATTGGCATTAGCGTTTCATTTGACGCTATTAGCTTTGTTTGCGTTAAGTGCAATTTATAAACCTGCACCGCCACCGCCGCCGCCAGAACCCGAAATTATTCACGCAACAATGGTGGAATTAAACGCCCCTCCACCAAAGCCTTTACCGCCTGTTGAAAAACCAACGCCTGTTCCAATTTTAGAGCCAACGTTGCAGCCTGTCGAAGAACCTAAACCTGTTATTGAACCGCCAAAACCTGTTGAACCGCCTAAACCGAAAGAAGATTTGGCGGCAAAACAAGCAGCATTAGCAAAAGCAGAAGAAGCGGCTAAAAAAGCAGAGGCGATTAAGAAGAAAAGTGTTGCCGAAAAAGCAGAAGAAGCAAAAAAAGTCTCTGTGGAAAAAGCACAAAAAGACGCGGTGATAAAAGCAGAGAAATTAGCTGCAGAAAAAGCAGAAGCGCAAAAAGTAGAAGAAGCTAAAAAAGCAATTGAGCGCGTAAAATCGAAAGAAGCAGAAGACGCTAAAAAAGCAGAATATGAAAAAGAAGCTGCTGAGAAAGCGGCGGAAGCGGATGTAAAAAAATTAGCGGCTGAAAAAGAAAAAGAAGCTGCGAAAAAAGCGGAAGCGGATGCAAAAAAATTAGTGGCTGAAAAAGAAAAAGAAGCT
>CAIVBX010000194.1 GCA_903904275.1 uncultured Pseudomonadota bacterium | reverse complement strand
CTGAGCTACACCAGCAATCTGTGTTAAATTATACACATAAAAAAAATTAAGCCAACTCAAAATAATGAATTTCGATATTTTTCTGCATATTTCAAGCCAAAAACAACTTCTTGAAATTAAGATAAACTCAAAAATTACAAAAAGTTATCCTATTTCAACTGCAAAAAATGGCATAGGACAAATAAAAGGTAGTGAATGCACACCATGCGGTTGGCATCGCATTCGTGCCAAAATTGGCGATTCAAAAACGCTTAACAGTGTTTTTGTTGCTCGTCGTCCAACAGGTGAAATATATAACGTTGAATTAGCAGAGAAATTTCCAAATAGAGATTGGATTTTAACGCGGGTTTTATGGTTAGATGGATTAGAAAGAGGTAAAAATCGTTATGGAAATGTTCATACAGCGTCTCGCTATATTTATATTCATGGTTGTCCTGATGAGTTAATTACAGGACAACCCGAATCACATGGTTGCATTAGAATGAAAAATGCCGATATTCTCGATTTATTTAATCAAGTTTCTGTAGGTACCAAGGTTTTTATTGATTAAAGCGCATTATTTCGCCTTCTTGCAATTGTTCACTTTGTTGCATTGATGGATAAGCATGTTGAGATTCATAATCCCCACTTCGATAACTATTACCATTCAATTGTTCATTGATTTGTTGGGCGACTTCCATCCCTAAATTATGAGAAACGTCCGCCACAACTCGCGCTCGACTTGGTTGAACTCGAGAACCTGCCGAAGCAATTCGCGCATCTGAGCCATCTGCTGACGCGGTGAAAGCAGCTTTAATTTCATACGTTTTTGTATTGATCAAACTGAAATCCGCTGTCAGTGTCATACTGAACGTATTTGACATATTATTTGTGCCAATGATTGGATTTGCCTCATCACGAAAATCTAAGTCACTAACGATACCGAATAAAACATAATCTGCTTTCGGATAATAACCCTTTTTAATTTTATCTATAATGTCAAAAACCTTTTCACTACCTTTTGATGTGTAAGGTTTAGCTTGCGTTAACTGAAAGCCGCTGGTTTTCAATAATTCGCCTTTGATGTCACCTGTAAATTTACGCAATTCACCATATTCAACATAACTTTGTGTGCCAGTTGATTCTGAATAATCCGTTTTTGAACGTGTATTAAGTGAATCTGAATTTAATGTTGATTGGCTGCGATCGGATTCACTGTTGTGATATTCAACATTGTGAAAATACTCTCGAACACGGTCAGAATACGCTAAATCTGCTATCGCAATTTTCGCTGCTTGAGCAAATGAATTCATACCGAGTAACGCCACTAATAACAAGCTACGTTTCATGACTTGCTCCAAATTAGAACATCGATTTGTTAGACGTTTTACGAATTTCTTTTTCATCTGCCCATTCCATCACGCCACTTTCATTATCGATTAACTGCAAACTGAATTTGTAATAAACATCTTTCACATCATCAGCACGTTTTACGATTGACGTGATTGTTCCTTCGATACGAAAATCAGCCCCTTCCATTTGTCCAATTTTTTTCGCTTTACTTTTTTTGTATAAACCACTTTGGCTTTGGCGTGAAATTTCATCAACTTGCGTTTGCATTCCACTAGTATCAACGGCGAAACGTACTAAACCGCTTTTCATTACTTTAGTGCGAATGCTGTCAGTGATAGATTTTGTGTCGATATATTCACTCGTGCGATTTTTCACTTCGGCAATAGTGACAAGCGGACGATTTTTAGCCGCAACAGCAGGTGATTGTAATAACGAACTTGTCATAGCTTGCGCGATAGATTGCAAATCAGTTGAACCAAATTCATTAGTTAATGTTTCAACAGCTTTGCTGTCGCCATATTCAACATTGCCAGAGCTTAATGTTGGAGTTTGATTCGCACAACCACTTACTAATGTGATGATGGTCGCTGAAAGTAAAAGCTGGGTACGCATAATAATTCCTCATTCTAATTAGTAATTTGAAACAACTATTTTTCGTCAGGTGATGTCAAGTTTGCTTGCATTGCCCAAGGTGAAAATGGAAATGGCAAAACGTCCGTGCCAAATGTTAAAAATAACAGCAAGTGGTAGTCATAAATAGCTAGACCACGCCCAAAACTTAAGATGTGACTGTTTTTTTCACCTGAAATTAACGTGAAAAATAATTGCAACAAAATGACAGCCCATGCCAGCCACCGCACAATTGTGATAATGACTGCAAATAACAACATCAAAAAGATACGTTTCCAAATTTCGACTTGTGATAAACGTAAATTGATTTGTTCTTCCATTGTTTTAACCTCTGTTCATAATATCGCGTAAATCAAGTGCGGCAGCGTTTGCACGCGCAATGTAGTTAGCCATTGATAAAGAATAGTTGGCAAACAAACCATAACCACTACCGTCTAAAACCATTGGACTCATGGTGGGTGTTAAACTATTTTCTAATTCACGAATCATAATATCAACAGTACGCATTGCTCTTTTATCAAGCAAAATATCATGAAAATCGTGTTTAATTGCCCGTAAAATGTGTAACAACGCCCAACTTGCGCCGCGTGCTTCATAAAAAACGTTATCAATTTCCATCCAAGTTACTTTTGTTGCTGTTTTTTCATTAGCGGCGACAAGTTCAGATTCTGTTAAACCTGGTGCAAAGTTACTGCTTGAGGCATTTGAACTTAAGCGGGTTGATAAATCACCTAAACGCTTAATAACAACCTCGGTGTATTGCCACAAGTTATCAGCACGAGAATAAAATTGCGCTTTTTTTCCTGCGTTAGGATCGCGTAAGCGTTCCATATATTTGTGCAATGCTTGAATCCCTTTTTCGTATTCCGCTTCTGTTGCAGGTAATGCCCAAGAATTAGGTTCGTAATAGAAATAAGGTTCGGCAATTGCTAAATCGGGATCTTCGCCTGATTGTGATTGATCGCGAGAAAAGTGATTTCGTAATGCGGTAGACGCATCTCGCAACATGACCAATGCACCTAATTCCCAACTCGTAATGTTGTCGAGTAATACGCCTGGTGGGGCGACGTCATTAGTAATATAACCACCACTTTTGTTTAAAAGCGTATCAGCAATGTGCGCTAGTGTAGCGGAATAGGTATAGCCTAGAGGTAAATCAGCCGCCAAAATCTCATAACTTGCCGCTTCTTGCGTGCCATGTTCACCTCCTGGATTTTCTTCTGCGGAATTTTGAACTTCAGGAGCTGTCAAACCAGCTTGTGAAATGGCTGATTCTAGTATGTTAAATTGAGCAGGTTCTCTACCCCACCATTGGCTTAATACAAATAAAATCAAAATACCTATAGATGCTAGCGTACTCAGTATCCACGTTGTACCTTTTGATTTAATGTTTGTTATTTTTTCGCTTGCCGCCATAATTCAACCTTTTAGGGAAATAGATTCGCGTGGTAATAGTGTGGCATAGTAACGTTTTTTATTGTTTTTTGCACGACACTACAAATGAATAAAAACATAAAACTGTTGCTAAAAACAAATCTGTTGATATAATTTACGAACTGAAGTTAAAGAATTTCAGGCGCGTAGCTCAGTTGGTTAGAGTACCACCTTGACATGGTGGGGGTCGGTGGTTCGAGTCCACTCGCGCCTACCAAACATAATAAAGCACTGCTTAGTCAGTGCTTTTTTTTTATTGTGCAATTTGAAAGGTATTAAGCGATGCTAGTTATTACGCTTCCAGACGGTTCTCAACGCAACTACGACGCACCACTCAGCGTGCTTGACATTGCTCAATCTATCGGTTCAGGGCTTGCAAAAGCGACGCTCGCGGGAAAAGTCAACGGACAAATCGTTGATGCCAGCACGATTATTCAAAACGACGCACAACTGCAAATTATCACGGCAAAAGATGAAGAAGGCGTTGATGTTATTCGCCATTCAACCGCACATCTTTTAGCGCAGGCGGTCAAACAATTATTCCCT
>CAIVBX010000193.1 GCA_903904275.1 uncultured Pseudomonadota bacterium | reverse complement strand
CGTGACTGAATTTTTAGCCGCGAACATTTCAGCTAAACATCTTGATGCCAATACACCCGCAATTGAACGCGACCAAACATTACAGGATTGGCGCGATGGCAAATTTACCGTGCTTTCAAATATGGGATTATTTATTGAAGGCTTAGACGTACCCGCTGCGAGCTGTTGCATATTGGCACGACCTACCAAGTCGCTCACGATTTACCTACAAGCAGTTGGCAGAGTAATGAGACCGCATGAAAGCAAAACCGATTGTGTGATATTGGATTGCGCGGGCTTGACGTATGAACACGGATTTGTTGATGATGCTCGTGAATGGACGTTAAACGGCAAAACAAAGAAGCCACGCGACGAAGAATCAATCGTTTATGTTTGCAGTGAATGTGCTTTTGCTTATTCCAAAGCACAACACCCGAATGAATGCCCTGAATGTGGTTTTGAGACACCCGTAGAGCAACGCGAAGTAAATAATGCCGATGTTGATATGGTAGAACTCACGCCGTCGATTGTTGACGCTTTACGCGCTAAACGAATTAAGTTTTTAGAGCAAACCAAATGCAAGACGCTTGATGATTTTATCGAGTTGGGTAAGTTACGAAAATACAAACAGGGTTGGGCTTATCTGAAATGGAACGAGCGTAAAACGTGGCTTGAATCAAACGGCTATGCTGTACCAAGTTAGGCAGTGGCATGAGTTAAACCGCCATAAGGGTAATGTGAAAAATGTCTATATTACGTCTAGGGTGCGATGCGTTAAAATAAGCAACTATCAACTTTCGAGACCGCGCAATGGCTACCGACTACCCAATTGCCCTAATTGATATGCAAGAGTTCCTAGCCGAAAAACTGCAACAAAAGTTAGCGGGCAAGTTGGCGGATGATGAAATCAAAACGATAAGTTGTGAGGTTGTTGAAATGATGCGAGCAAATCACAGTGGCGAACCAATTTACATTCCGAAGGCAGCATCATGGGAATGTAAGAATACGCACGATCAGATTAGACGAAAGTTCAACGGTGCAAATCATCATGAGTTGTGCCAATTATTCAACAAGAGTTTGTCGCAGGTTTATCGGATTGTGAAAAATAAGCGGCAAGCTACGGTTTGACACAACTGGTTTCAAGCATGACGCAGGCTTAGACGAAAAACTACGCAAGCGACTAATTCAATTCACGCACCCTGATAAACACCAAAACGCAAGCACCAAGCAAAAGGCTAGTGAGTTGGTGCAAGCATTAAACGGCAAATCATAGCCGTGTTAATTCTCATCCTGTGCAGCTTGCGAGCATTCTATTTTTCAGTCATCGAAACGATGAAGCACTCGAAATATGAATTGTTCTACCGTTCGGCATGGCAAAAATGCCCTGTTTTGAGACCTCGATAACGAATAATATCGAGTTTTAGCGAAGAATAACGAGTGAAGGGCGTGAAAATCAGCCGATTTTGAAAACGTGTACACGAAAACAAGTTGGCGGTTGGTCGAAATTTTGTCACCAACTCAAAACCGCCGCGTTTTTTCCCGAAAACTGCCACCGCGAAAAATGAAAAACTGCCTGTTTTTGTCGTTCGATTGCTATGCCATCAACAGAACAAACAGTCACAACCTGCTAATAATAAGCAATTCAACAAAGTAGTTTTAAAAAGTACCCCCATAAATACCCCCATTCGTGCAACGCTGGTGTTATGACGTGTTGCCATTTGTTGCGGTGTTTTATTTTCAACTGCGACAAAATTGCGACATTTTTTAAACTGACATAAAAAAAGGCTTCGATGTTACTCGTAAGCCTTTGTTTTAAATGGTAGACCCTGTAGGACTTGAACCTACGACCAATCGATTATGAGTCGACTGCTCTAACCAGCTGAGCTAAGAGTCCAAAATTTAATCTGTATCTAAGAAACAACGTAATTGTTCTGAGCGCGAAGGATGTCGTAATTTACGCAATGCCTTCGCTTCAATTTGGCGAATTCGTTCCCGAGTAACATCAAACTGTTTGCCTACCTCTTCTAACGTATGATCCGTATTCATATTGATACCAAAACGCATTCTCAAAACCTTCGCTTCTCTTGCCGTCAAACCCGCTAATACATTCTGCGTAGACTCGCGCAAACCAGCAATTGTTGCTGAGTCAACAGGTGAAAGCACTTTTGAATCTTCAATAAAATCACCTAAATGCGAATCTTCGTCATCACCTACAGGCGTTTCCATTGAAATTGGCTCTTTCGCAATTTTCAATACTTTCCGCACTTTATCTTCAGGCATTTCCATGCGTTCTGCAAGTTCTTCTGGCGTGGCTTCGCGCCCTAATTCTTGCAAAATTTGACGTGAAATACGATTCAATTTGTTAATCGTTTCAATCATGTGGACAGGAATTCGGATTGTTCTAGCCTGATCAGCAATTGAACGTGTAATTGCTTGACGAATCCACCATGTGGCATACGTTGAAAATTTATAGCCGCGACGATATTCAAATTTATCGACCGCTTTCATTAAACCGATATTGCCTTCTTGAATTAAATCCAAAAATTGCAAACCGCGATTAGTATATTTTTTTGCAATCGAAATAACTAAACGCAAATTAGCCTCAATCATTTCTTTTTTTGCGCGTCTTGCTTTTGCTTCACCAATTGACATTCGACGGTTAATATCTTTCAATCCTGTGATAGACGTTCCGTATTCTTCCTCCATTTCTTTCAAAATTTTGAACGCTTTTCGTAACTCTTTTTCACGTTCTTTTAAATACTCGCCATTTACAGAATCAGAAAGACAATGTTCTAACCATTTTGATTTTGTTTCATTTTCACTAAATAAAGCTAAAAAATCTTTACGAGGCATTTTCCCTTGATTAACAACGATGTCAATAATCAATTTTTCTTGCGCTCTAACTGTTGCAATTCCGCGTGGAATAATTCCTGTTAGTTTTTTCAAATAATTTGATGACCATTTGAATTCCATGAACAAATCAGTCAATTTTTGAAATTCTATTTCAGTTTTTCCATCAGAATAGCCATGATTTTTCAGTGCGTTAGAAGCTGAATCAAGATATTTTTTTAATACATCGACTTTTTCTTTTACTTCCTCGTAATTCAATCCTTTAGTGTCGTCTTCAGCACCATCATCTACAACGACGGTAGCATCCTCATCGTCAGTAGCATCGTCGTCATTCGGTAATGTTGCAATTAAATCTTCGGGTTCAGATAAATCGACAAAACCAGAAATTAAATCTGTTAATTTTATGTTATTTTCATCATTAGACGCATCAGCAATAGATGCCTCTGTTGAGATGGATTCAAAAGATTCGATAAAATCAGAAACAACAAGAATTGAGCGGGAAATAGCTTGCACAACTTGACGTTGCCCTTCTTCGATTCGTTTCGCAATTTTTAATTCATCTGCGCGAGTTAATAACTCAACAGAACCCATTTCACGCATATACATTCTAACTGGATCTGTTGTGCGCCCAAATTCGCTATCTGAAGATGCTAATGCAGCAACTTCTTCGGCATCCTCATCATCAGTAGTAACGGCGGCAGAATCCGTAATCAAGGAATCTTCGTCTGGAGCAACTTCATATACTTGAATCCCCATATCATTGATCATATTGATAATATCTTCAATCTGTTCAGGGTCTGCAATGTCACTCGGCAAATGATCATTCACTTCGGCATACGTTAAATAGCCTTGAATTTTTCCTTTTGCGATCAATTGTTTTAATTGTGATTGCTGTTGTTCTTCGCTCATTATTTGCTTGACCAGTAAAATTTGATTAACTTCGAAGGGGGTTCTAAAAACGGCGATTATACTTACAAAGTGTAGTATCAAAAAAGCCCTGCTAACGAAAACGCCGCAGGGCTTAACTATCTGGTGGCGATGGGTGGGGTCGAACCACCGACCTTGGGGTTATGAATCCCACGCTCTAACCAACTGAGCTACATCGCCTTAATTCTCTGACAATTCTAAGAGATTTATAGGTGAATTGTCAAACGATAGACATGTTTATTTTAAAATTTATCTTACCGATTGAATCGTCTTTGTCACATGCCCTTTTAAAACTTTACCCCAAAAAGGCGTGTTAATTCCTTCAGAATGCCAATTTTTAACATTCACTTCCCATTCCAAATTTGGATCAAAAATACAAATATCAGCAGGTGCGTCAATTGACAATGAACCTATTTTCAAACCCAAAATTTTTGCTGGTTTCGCATTCAATAACGCTAAACCTTGCGCTAAATCAATTCCGTTTTCTGAAACTAATTTCAATAAAAGTGGTAACAACGTTTCTAAACTTGAAATACCTGATTTTGTTTCAGGAAATGCCGCAAGTTTTGCATCCAAATTATGTGGTTGATGGTCACTACAAATTGCATCAATTGTCCCATTTAATAAACCAGCGCGTAAAAAATCGCGGTCTTCATCGCTGCGGAATGGCGGTAAAACGTGATAATTAGTATCAAATGGCGTTATGTCATTTTCAGTCAAATGTAACTGATGAATCGCCACATCTGCCGTCACATTTAAACCATATTTTTTTGCTTGCTGTAATTTAATGACGGCACGCTTTGAACTTAATTGTCCAAAATGCACGCGACAGCCTGTTAATTCCGCTAATTCCAAACACTGCTCTAATGCAATTGTTTCGGCTGCTTCTGGAATACTTGGCAAACCATAACGTGTCGCCATTTTTCCTTCATGAGCGCAACCGCTATTGCTTAAACTAAATTCATTTGGCCGATAAACAAATAACAAATCATGACTTGCCGCATATTCCATCGCACGTCGTAGAATTAACAAATTTTTAACTGGAAAATTCCCATTACTTACAGCAATACAACCCGCTTTTTTCAGGG
>CAIVBX010000192.1 GCA_903904275.1 uncultured Pseudomonadota bacterium | reverse complement strand
TAAATCACACATTTAATTTCACGCATGATTTATCGTTTAACCATAATTTGGTTTTCTTTAGTGATCGATTTGGTTACAGCGGCACAGAATTAAAACATTACAAACCAGATTGGATTTATAACGCTTATTTGCGTTATCAAAATATGCCAATTAAAGGTGCCGAAATAGGTTTAGGTTTGTACGATGTTTTCAATGCACGTTATCAATATGTTCAACAATATAACGGTTCACATCCTGCTTTGCCTGCCGAAGCGCGTGAATTGATGTTGCGACTTTCTTATCAATTTTAATAATGAAAAAATACGTTTTACTCGACCGCGACGGTGTCATTAACGAGGAATCACCTACCTTTATAAAATCACCTGACGAATGGTTACCACTCGAAAAAAGTTTGGAAGCCATTGCACTATTAAGTCAAAACGGTTTTGATATTGTTGTAATAACAAATCAATCGGGATTAGCTCGTGGTTTGTTTGATGAAAAAACATTAACCGAAATTCATCAAAAAATGCGTGATGAAGTGGCAAAAGTTGGTGGTGAAATCGAGGCGATTTATTTTTGTCCTCATCAAACCTCTGATTTGTGCGAATGCCGCAAACCAAAAGCAGGCTTATTAAAACAATTTGCAGCTGATTACGATGTCGATTTAAAAGACATTTATTTTGTCGGCGATTCATTACGCGATATTCAAGCGGCTCAAAATGCAGGCGCAATTCCCGTTTTAGTCAAAACAGGCAACGGCGCAAAAACGTTGCAACAAAATCCACAATTTTTTACTTCCATTTTAATTTTTGAAAATCTTTATGACACAGCAAAACACCTCACAATTGGATAATCGTCCAAAAACTTATATTGGTTCAAGTATTCTTTTTTTCATGATTTTTTTCACTGCGACAATTGAAGCGGCGATTTTATTTTCGCTTTTTTGGGCATCTTTTCCGATTCGTTACAAATTAGGCAAATTATGGTGTCGGTTGATGCTTTGGATAATGAAAATCACGGTCGGGTTGAAATACGAAGTTGAAGGTTTAGAAAATGTAAATCCGCAGCAAGCGACGATTATTTTCAGTAATCACCAATCGGCGTGGGAAACGTTAGCGTTGCGCTACATTTTACCCATGCAATCAGCAGTGATAAAAAAAGAATTACTTTATTTGCCTTTGTGGGGTTGGTCATTGTTATTATTGAAATCTATCGTCATTGATAAAAAAAATGCGCGTGGCGCGTTAAAAAGTTTGATTACGGACGGCACAAAGTATTTGCACGAAGGTGTTTGGGTGTTAATTTTTCCCGAAGGCACACGCGCTGGCGCACGCGAGGTTTTACCGTTCAATATCGGCGGCGCAATGCTCGCCCAAAAATCAGGTTTTCCTGTGATTCCCGTCGTTCACAACGCGGGCGATTTTTGGACTCGTTACAGTTTTTTCAAATACCCTGGCACAATTAAAGTCAAAATTGGCAAACCTATCGACACAACAGGTCGCAAAGCCGCTGATATTAACGCCGAAGTGGAAGCGTGGATAAAAACCGAATTGGCAAACTTATAAAATGCTAAAAATTGGACATTTTCAACTTGAAAATAATGTGATTCTCGCACCCATGGCGGGAATTACAGACGCGCCATTTCGAGAACTTTGCACGCAATTTGGCGCAGGTTTAACCGTTTCAGAAATGGTCGCGTCAAATCCTGTTTTACGACATCACCCACGCACACTTTTACGCGCTGAACATTCTGAAAACGCGGGGTTGCGTTCCGTTCAAATTCTCGGCACAAATTCGTATGATTTGGCGCAAGCTGCGCGTTTCAATGTTGAAAATGGCGCACAAATTATTGATATAAACATGGGTTGTCCTGCAAAAAAAGTCTGTTCAGTCGCGGCGGGTTCGGCGTTGTTGCGTGATGAAAATTTGGTGAAACACATTCTCGATGCGGTTGTAAATGCGGTGAATGTTCCCGTCACGTTGAAAATTCGTACAGGTTGGGATGTTGAAAATAAAAACGCGCTTACGATTGCAAAAATTGCCGAAGATTCGGGCATTTCTGCGCTAACAATTCATGGACGAACTCGTGCGTGTAAATTTGAAGGTTTTGCCGAATACGAAACGATTAAACAAGTCAAACAAACTGTGAAAATTCCCATTATTGCGAATGGTGATATTGATTCGCCTGAAAAAGCGCGTTTTGTTTTGAACGAAACAGGCGCAGATGCGATTATGATTGGACGTGCAGCACAAGGAAATCCTTGGTTATTTGCTCAAATTTTGCATTTTTTGAAAAATGGAACGTATTTAAATTTACCGACAAAAAATGAAATTTATCGCATTTTGACGCTGCATTTAGAAAATTTATATTCGTTTTACGGTTCAAATTTAGGCGTGCGTTTGGCGCGAAAACATATTAGCTGGTATTTTCGACACGTTGAAAATATCGATTTAGAACTTAAAACACAAATCAATCAAACCTTAGAACCTGCAAAACAACTCACTTTCGTGCAGTTGGCATTGCAATAACGAAATGTTTCACGAGGAGAAATCATGGACTTTAATGCGTTGCTTGCTTTAATGGTACAAAAAAATTCATTCGATTTATTCATTACGGCAGGACGTGCGCCAACTATGAAAATCAATGATGTTTTGGTCGAAGTCACTAAAACGCCGTTGAATAAAGACCAAACGTTGGCATTAGTTTTAAGTATTATGGAAATTCGCCACAAAGAGGAATTTCATCGTACAAAAGAATGTCAATTTGCGATTGGCATTCCCAACATTGGACGATTTCGAGTAAGTGCATTTATTCAACGTGATGCAGCTGGCATGGTTTTACATCGCATTCGTCATGAAATTCCTGATATTGACAGTTTGAATTTGCCCGAAATTTTAAAAGAATTGGTCATGAAAAAAAGCGGTTTGATTATGATTGCAGGTGCATTAGGTTCAGGCAAATCAACCTCTTTAAATGCGATGGTTCAACATCGAAATCAACACAGTAACGGACATATTATTGTGATTGATGACCCCATGGAATTCATGCACTCACACGCAAAATGTATCGTGACACAACGTGAAGTAGGTATTGACACCGATTCTTATGATATTGCGTTAAAAAATGCAGCATTACAATCGCCTGACATGGTGGCAATTGGTGAAGTTAATTCTGCTGACACCATGCAAGCGGCGTTTAAAATTGTTGATTTAGGCAAATTGTGCCTAACTACAATTCACGCAAATAATGCCGCGCAAGCCTTTGAACGCATTTTGAGTTTATATTCTGATGATTTGCATCATCGAGTTCGTTTGGATTTGAGTTTGAATTTATTGGCGATTGTGTCGCAACAATTGATTTATTGTGAAAGTGGTCAACGTTATGTAGTGACTGAAATTTTATTAAATTTATCTGACACGCTGAAAGATGTATTGCGTCGTGGTGAAATTCATCGCTTTAAAGAATTGATTGCAAGCCATCGCGATAGTGGAATGCGAAGTTTTGACCAATCACGTTGTGATTTATTCCAGCAACAAAAAATTACTTATGACGATGCGATTGAATCATCGGAACACAAAAATGAATTTCGTTTAATGGTGAAAGAATTGCTTGGCGATATTGACACACATAAAACGAAAGATGTTGAAACAGAAAAAATCATAGAAGAATCGCCCAAAAAAGAAAGTAATGTGTTGTCATTGTTTGATTCGCCTGAAATTACCTTGTCAGATGTCAGTGATAAAAACATCGACTCGGGTTCAATTTTTACACATCGTTAAATGAAAGGTTTAAATCCTGAACAACAAGCGGCGGTTAAGCAAATTGACCAGCCACTTTTAGTTTTAGCAGGCGCGGGAAGTGGCAAAACGCGCGTGATTACTGAAAAAATCGCCTATTTAGTCAAACAGGGATTACCAGCTCGAAATATCGCCGCTTTAACTTTTACGAATAAAGCTGCACGCGAAATGCAAAGTCGTGTTTCAAAATTGCTTCATGGTTCGCAAAGTCACGGGTTGCGTGTTTCAACATTTCATTCTTTAGGTTTGGATATTTTGCGCAAAGAACACAAAACGTTAGGTTATAAAGCGTCGATTACGTTATTTGATGAATACGACAAAATCACCGTTTTAAAAAGTTTGTTGACGCAAAAAATCGGCGATTACGATTCTAAACAAGTTGAACAATTCGCCGCAAAAATTGGGCAATGGAAAAATGCGTTTGTCACGTCCGAACAAGCGATGATTTCTGAAAGTTTGCTGCTGAATTTAGAAATAGCTCAAATTTATGCCGATTACACGCGCTGTTTGCATTCGTATAACGCGGTCGATTTTGATGATTTGATTTTAAAACCCGTGTTGTTGTTTCAATCGAATCCTGACGTTTTAACGAAATGGCAAAATCGGATTCGTTATTTGCTTGTTGATGAATATCAAGATACCAATTTAACGCAATATCAACTGGTGAAATTATTGGTTGGTGCGTTGGCAAAATTTACCGTTGTGGGCGACGATGACCAATCAATTTATGCGTGGCGAGGCGCACAACCTGAAAATTTAGCGCAACTTCAAACCGATTTTCCACGTTTAAATGTGATTAAACTTGAACAAAATTACCGTTCAACAGGACGCATTTTAAAAGTCGCCAATCATTTAATTGCGAATAATCCTCACACCTTTGAAAAACATCTTTGGAGTCAACTTGAACACGGTGAACCGTTGCGAATTTTGACACATAAAAATGATGAAGAAGAAGCGATGCAAGTGATTTCTCAAATCATGCACCACAAATTGATGAATGGCGCAAAATATAAAGATTACGCCATTTTATACCGTGGAAATCATCAATCTCGTTTAATTGAACAAGCCTTGCGCGAACGCAATATGCCTTATTTTATCAGCGGCGGTACGTCATTTTTTTCGTATGCCGAAGTGAAAGATGTGTTGAGTTATTTGCGTTTATTTTCAAATCACGATGATGACGCGGCATTTTTGCGAATTGTGAATACGCCACGCCGCGAAATTGGCGCAACAACACTCGAAAAATTAGGTACATACGCACGAGAACGGCAAATCAGTTTATTTTCGGCGTGCAACGAATTGGGTTTAAATTTACATTTAAATGATGCGCCACGTCTGCGTTTGCAAAATTTTCACGATTGGATTTTGACAAAATCAGAATGGTTAAATGTCGCGCCGAATAAAATTGAATTGATTGCTGAATTACTGGAACAAATTGGCTATTCCGCCTATTTGCGCGAAGACAGCAACACAAAAGAAACCGCTGAACGGCGCATGAAAAATGTGCAGGAATTGCTCGATTGGTTGGAACGATTGATTGAGAAAAATACGACAGAAAATGCAGAATTTTCATTAACCGATTTAGTTGCAAAAATGATGTTGCTCGATGTTTTGGAACGAAATCGAGAAGATGAAGTGAATGACGAAATCAGTTTAATGACATTACACGCCGCGAAAGGCTTGGAATTTCCACACGTTTTTTTAATTGGTTTTGAAGAAAAAATTCTGCCGCATCAAAACAGCATTGACGAAGGAAATATCGAAGAAGAACGCCGTTTAGCTTATGTTGGTATTACGCGAGCGCAAAAAACGTGTACGTTAAGTTATTGCACGCATCGTAAGCAACGTGGCATTTTGGAAGAATGTTTGCCGAGTCGTTTTTTAGAGGAATTGCCGCAAGAAGATTTACAAAAAACAGGACGAAAATTATCAAAAGAAGAAAAAACAAAAAATTTTGAAATGTTAAAAGAGAAATGCTGAAAATTACCGTGACGGCAATTGAATAATAAATCCTGCACCGATTTTTCTACTGGTATCAACCCAAATCGCGCCGCCATGTTCTTCAATAATTTTTTTCACAATCGCTAAACCTAACCCCGTCCCTTTTGCTTTTGTTGTAACGTAAGGTTCAAAAATCTGTTCTAGCTGTTCGTCTTGAATTCCCACGCCATCGTCATGCAAGGCAATTTCAATGAAATCGATATTATTTTTTTGAACACGGTGCATCGCAATATCAATTTGTCCTTGTTCATCAATCGCTTCCAGCGCGTTTTTAATTAAATTATGCAAAACCTGACGAATACTCACAGGATTACCGTGAATGATTAACGGGCTATTTTCGTAATTTGTGTGAAATTTTACGCCCGATTTCAAAACATATAGCGATAAAACTTCTTGAATCAACACAGGCAAATCAATGTTTGCAGCTTGTTTTTTAGACGGTTTCGCATATTCCGAAAAATCATCAACCATTTCTTTCATCGCTTCGACTTGTTGAACAATTGTGCGTGTCGAACGTTGCAACATATCCGCATCAGCCGTTTCTAATTTATCTGCTAATTTGTGTTGCAAACGTTCGGCAGATAATTGAATTGGTGTGAGTGGATTTTTAATTTCATGCGCTAAACGTCGTGCTACTTCGCCCCATGCCGCATTTTTTTGTGCTTGAATTAAATCTGTCACATCATCAAAAACAACAACCGCACCCACTTTTCGACCATCTTGTGAAAATAACGGCGTGCCACGACACAATAATTCTTGTCGTCCATTTGACCCTAAAAATGCTAAACGTTGTTGCCAAATATCATCCGCTTGCTCTAAAAACCGTTGAATTGCTTTTAACGGTTCGGCTAATTCGCCGTAATCTTGTGCAAGTTTTAACAACGTTTCGCCCACAAATTCAGAGGCGGAAACATGAAAAATTTTGAAGGCAGCTTGATTTGCGGTGCGAATTTTGTGGTTTGCATCAAAACTCATCACACCAGCGGTTAAATTTGCCAAAATGGTTTCTAAATAAGCGCGTTGGTTTTCGACTTCAAAACTTGCCATGCGCGTTTCTTGACTTGCTCGCGCGATGCGTTGTGTCATTTCATTGAATGATTCGACCAAAAAGCCTAAATCGTCTTGGGCAATGACAGGTAATTGCTGGTCATATTTACCTGAGGCAACAGCTTGCGTTCCTTTTACGAGTTCTTTTACAGGCGCGACAATCATTCGGATGCTAATAAATGCAATCCAAATCGCTGCCAACAAACTCATTAACAAAACTAGCGACAACGCGAGTGAAAACGTCATTTTTAGCGAATCGCGTAAAAAATTCATTTCTTGATAGCGTACAAACGCAAATTCAACGGAATCGGCTAAATCTGCAATCCGAACGGGAACGGGATATAACGCTTGTAAATAATGGGGTTCTTTCGTTTTGACCGTTAATAAAATGACGCGAATCATTAACTCATCATCTCGAACAGGTGCAAGTGCCGCAAATTCGCCATTTTGACGTAATTGCAACCAAGTATGTTCATCTGGCAAACTGGGTAAAATATCACTCGGATTTGTACTACTTGACGCAATAATTCGGTCTTGTCTGGAAAATAACGTCACTTCAGCTGCGCCCGAAAGTACGCGAAAATTTTCCATTTCTAACGCTACTTGCGATTCGGGAAGTTCAGAAATTTTTTCAACAAGTTGTTGCGTTTGGGCTTTATTCCAACGAATGCGTTGGTCAAGTGAGGCTTGACTGAGTTCGAGAGAGTCTTCCATCGCTCTGTCCATTTCGACATTAAACCAACTATCAATGCCTTGATGAAGAAATTGCATTGAAAAATAAAAAACAAGACTCGAAGGTGCAAGCGAAAGTAAAACGAATAACGAAACCATCCGAATAGTAAGGCGTGAACCCGCTTCACGGCGTTTAAGTTGGCGCGTTAAAGAATATAAATTCGCACCAACTAAACCCAATAAAGCTACTGTTCCGACACCATTTACCAGCAACAACCATGAATACATTGCGCCGAGTTTGGATGATTCTTGTGTCGCGCTGCTCATCAATTGCAATGAGAGCAAAATTAAACCGCATAAAATCGTAATGGATAATTTAGCAGAAAGTTTCATTTTCTGACGTTATCGAAAGAATTTAGCGATTCAGTAACAACGTTCCAACACCTTGATCGGTAAATAATTCTAATAAAACGGCGTGTTCAACACGTCCGTCAATAATATGAACGCTCGTTACACCGCCTTTTAAGGCATCGGTTGCACAACGTGTTTTTGGAATCATGCCGCTAGAAATTGTGCCGTCTGCAATTAAATCATCGATGTCTTTTAACGATAAACCTGTTAAAAGTTCGCCTTGTTTATCTAAAATGCCTGCTGTGTTGGTGAGTAAAATCAATTTTTCAGCTTTCAATTCTTCAGCAATTTTGCCAGCGACTAAATCGGCGTTGATATTGTAAGAATGTCCATCATCTCCTACACCAATCGGTGCAATCACAGGAATAAAATCACTTTGACTAAGCATGTGCAACATACTTGCATCAATGCCACTCACTTCACCAACGAAACCTAAATCAACAGGTTCACCATCAACGGCGTTTTCAAGTTGCATTTTTTTTGCGCGAATGAAATGCCCGTCTTTGCCTGTTAAACCAACTGCTTTACCACCACAACGATGGATAAGGTGAACAATTTCTTTATTGACCGAGCCGCCCAAAACCATTTCTACAACGTCCATCGTTTCGCTATCGGTAACACGCATTCCATCAATAAAACGAGTTGTTTTACCCAATTTTGCTAAAACATTTCCAATTTGAGGACCACCGCCATGAACTACAATTGGCGTTAAACCCACCGATTTCATCAACACGATGTCACGCGCAAAACTGTGTTTCAATGCGTCATCAATCATCGCATTGCCGCCAAATTTCACGACAATAATTTTGTTTTTAAAACGTTGAATATACGGTAATGCTTCGGTTAAAACAGATGCAATTTGGTAAGCTGTACTTTTTTTCATAAACTTAAAAATAGAAAATTAACGGTGTTGGGCAGGCAAACCACGTTGAGCTTCGCCTGTGTACAATTGACGTGGACGACCAATGCGTTGGTCAGGGTCGGCAATCATTTCATCCCAATGAGCAATCCAACCAATTGAACGTCCCATTGCAAAAATTGCAGTGAACATATTTGTTGGAATTCCAAGCGCATGAAGCACAATGCCTGAATAAAAATCAACGTTGGGATACAATTTTTTCGCAATAAAATAAGTGTCTTCAAGCGCAATCTGTTCAAGTTCTAATGCTAATTTGAATAAATTATTGTCGTGTAATCCGAGTTCTTCCAACACTTCGTAACACGTTTCACGCATCAATTTTGCGCGAGGGTCATAATTTTTATAAACCCGATGCCCAAATCCCATTAAACGGAATGGGTCAGATTTATCTTTTGCTTTGGCAATGTAAGTCGGGATATTTTCAACATCGCCAATTTGTTCAAGCATATTTAAAACCGCTTCATTCGCGCCACCGTGTGCCGCACCCCATAAACAGGCAATCCCCGCTGTGATACACGCATACGGATTTGCGCCACTTGAACCCGCTAAACGCACCGTTGATGTTGACGCATTTTGTTCATGGTCGGCGTGCAAAACCAAAATACGGTCTAACGCACGCACTAAAACAGGATTCGCCACATAATCATCGCAAGGCGTTGCAAACATCATTCGCATGAAGTTTTCAACGTAGCTCAATTTGTTATTCGGATACATGAATGGTAAACCAATGCTGTATTTGTAACACATCGCCACAATTGTCGGGACTTTGGCAATTAAGCGAATCGCGCTTAAATCGCGGTCTTTTTCAGATTTAATATCCAGAGCATCGTGATAAAACGCCGATAATGCGCCAACCACGCCAACCATAATTGCCATTGGATGTGCGTCACGACGAAAACCTTTGAAAAAATTGGTCAACTGGTCATGCACCATGGTGTGCATCGTAATTTTTTGCTCAAACGCTGTTAATTGTTCAGCCGTTGGCAATTCGCTATAAAGTAATAAATAACAAACTTCTAAAAATGAACCGCGTTTTGCCAATTCTTCAATTGGATAACCGCGATAACGCAAAATGCCTTCTTCGCCATCAATGTAGGTAATCGATGACGCGCAACTGGCTGTTGAATTAAAACCTGGGTCGAAAGTGAAAAGCCCTGTTTGTTTATACAAGGCTTGAACATCGATAACATCAGGGCCAATTGTTCCATTAAAAACAGGTAATTCACAAAGAATTTGTGAGTTATCGTCTACTAAAGTGAATGTGCGTGTTTGGGTCATGATTTTTCTCGATTAGTTTCACTCGAAAAGCGCGACAACATCGCGCTCATTTTTTGAATTAACGATTTACACCAGCAATCGCTTCTTGTGCTAATTGGGTCACTTTTGCCCAATCTTTGTTTTTTACAACATCAGCAGGTGCAAGCCACGAACCGCCACAGCAAGCGACATTAGGAAGAGCTAAATACTCGTTGTAATTTTTCAATGAAATGCCACCTGTTGGACAAAATGTCACTTGCGGAATAGGTCCAGCAATTGCTTTCAACATTGGAACACCACCTGCGTTTTCAGCAGGGAAAAATTTGAAATGGTCTAAACCGTATTCCATGCCGAGCATCAATTCTGACAAACTTGAAATCCCTGGAATTAACGCGATTGAACTTTTTTGCGCGGCGGCTAATAACGTTGCGGTTAAACCAGGGCTGATTGCAAAAACTGCTCCCGCATCCGCAGCGGCTTGTAATTGTTCTGGATTGATAATTGTTCCCGCGCCAACAATTGCATCTGGCACTTCTTGAGCAATTGCACGAATAGCCTCTAACGCAACGGGCGTGCGTAATGTGATTTCTAAAACGTGAATTCCCCCAGCAACAAGAGCTTTTGCAAGTGGCACAGCGTTTTCTAAATCTTGAATCACCATCACAGGCATAACAGGACTTGCATTTAAAACTGTTGAAGGTTGAACTTTCCAATTTGGATTTGTCATTTTGAACTCGCTTTAAGATTAAAAAATTAAGAAATTACTGTATAACGTGGTGGCATTATCGCAGAATTTGACTGTTTTTGCAGTCGGAACCATGGTGACAAGATGTAGCTAGCTGCAAGTTTCCATTGGACGGGGAAATTTTTGAAAACACCGCAATCAATCAGATCGATTCAACAATCGCGCTTTTTGTTGACGTTTAAACTCGGCTTTTTCGGCGGCTTCTTTTTCTAAACGAATTAAACGATTTTCATAACGTGTTTTCGCGTGTAAATTTGATGGTGCAACATCGTTATTTTCGCGTGGCAACATCACGATGCAATCCATTGGGCAAGGCAAAATACATAATTCACAACCTGTGCATTCTACTGAAATAACCGTGTGCATCAGTTTTGATGCGCCCACAATTGCATCAACTGGACAAACAGCAATACATTTTACACAACCGATACAACTTGCTTCATCAATCACCGCTACACTTTTGGGTTTATGCTCACCAAATTGAGAATTAAGTGACTTTATTGGAACACCTAAAAATGCCGCAATTTTTGCAATGCCTTCATCACCGCTTGGTGGACATTGATTTATATCCGCTTCACCAGACAAAATAGCTTCGGCATACGGACGACAACCTTTAAAACTGCATTGTCCACATTGTATTTGTGGCAATAAATCATTCAACGTCTCAAGCACGATTCAACCTATTCAAATAATCATTCACACCCTGTTGCACATTCATAAATTCTTGTTCATAACCCACGGCTCGCAATGTCGAAATATCAGCTTCCGTAAAACTTTGATACGCACCTTTTAAATGTTCAGGAAACGGAATATAACGAATTTTTCCCTGTTTATGCCAATCAATTACCGCTTGTGCCATCGTGTTAAAAGTTTGTGCTTGACCTGTTCCGACATTAAAAATTCCGCTGTGATGTGAATTTTCTAAAAACCACAAATTGACTGCCACCACGTCATTTATATAAACAAAATCACGTTGTTGTTCTCCATTTGAAAAACCGTCACACTCGCCAAATAATTTCACTTCATCACCTGTTTCTAATTGGTTGTTGAAATGAAATGCTGTGCTGCTCATGCTTCCTTTGTGTTGTTCGCGTGAACCGTAGACATTGAAATAACGCAATCCCACAATTTGGCTATTTGCACGCGGCAAAATACGACGAACATATTGGTCGAATTGAAATTTTGAATACGCATACATATTGATAGGTTTTTCACTCGCACGGTCAACATGAAAACCGTGTTTTCCTAAACCATAAACCGATGCCGAAGACGCATAAATAAACGGGATATGTTTGCTTTGACACCATTCCAACAAACGTTTTGAATACTCATAATTATTCGCCATGATGTAACGACCATCCCATTCCGTTGTTGCACTACACGCGCCTTGATGAAAAACAGCACGAATATGTGTCAGAAAATTAGGATTTTCCAAACGCGTAATAAAGTCATTTTTATCCATATAATCGGCGATATTTAAATCGGCGATATTTTGCATTTTATGACCGTTCGTTAAATTATCGACTAATAAAATATCACTTTCGCCTTTTTTATTTAACGCATGAATTAAATTACTACCGATAAATCCCGCGCCACCTGTGACTATAATCATGTTTTACCTCAAAATTTAGTTGTTAATTGCCGCTTTATTTTTCAAATGATTGGATACTTTTGTACCCAATTTTTGACATGGTATTTCAAAATAGCGGAATGAAATCGCAGCAAAAATAAATACGAAAACTAAATACATGCAATTTATCCACCATGGCATATTTTCGTAATACGCGGTTGCCAATTCTTGCCACAAATAAATGCCATAAGAAATACGCCCGAAATAACTGAAAATCGCATTTTCAAAAACGATTTTAACAGCAGAAAAATGTGTCGGTGTCCCAAAAACAATAATCTGAATTAAGATGGGATAACACAGAATTTTAAAATACGCATCTTGTTTATTTGGCAAAAAACACAACAAACTCACCAACGTAATGACTGATAAAAACCAATAAGCAAATGAAAGCGAACGTAATTTTTGCATCAGATTTGTAGGTAAAAATGCGGTAAAACACCCCGATAATAAAAACAAAAAATATCCCGCATATTCAGCCCAAAAGATTTGCTTAAATTGTTGCAAAATTATCGCGGTGAAAATTAAGAAAACTAAAGCAATTGAAAGCCTCATACTTTTATTGTCACGCCACGCCCATAAAAACAATAACGGAAAAAATACATAAAATTGTTCTTCATACGCTAACGACCAAGTATGTCCAGCAAACCAAGAACATCCTTTTTCAAACGGCAAATTACATAAAAATGCAACTGATGTTAAAAGTTGTTGTCCGCTGATTTTAATGACACTAAATTTGTTTAATAACGCAATAACCACTAAATAAAACCAAAGTGGTGGAATAATCCTAAAAAATCGTCGTGCGTAAAAAGCACTTAAACAAATTTTATCGTTCAATTTTTTTTCTGAATTTAACGCGGTACAGATGACAAAGCCGCTAATACTGAAAAAAATTAACACGCCTAATTCGCCAGAACGTTCAATTTGTAATGAATACGTTTCAATTTGTGGAATATAATGGTCAATTCCCGAAAAAAGTAAAAAATGTTCTTGAATGACTAATAACACGGCAAAAAATCGCCAGACATCAATATGTTCAATCCGTTTAACCGTCATACAATCCTGCTTTTTTCATTTAATGTCATGATGATAAAAGTGTATCTTTCGCTAAATTGATTTTAGCTGCTAAATAATTTGAACCACCTCGGTCAGGATGCACTTTTTGCATCAATTTTCGATGTGCAATAATAATTTCAGCTTCTGTTGAATTTAACGACAAACCCAAAATTTCAAAGGCTTCAGCGCGGCTCATTTCATTTGAATGTGGCGGATTTTCGCGTTTTGAATTGGCATTTTTCCACTCTTGCCAAATCGTTTTAAATTGTAACCAGTGCGGTAAAAATCGAAGTAATGTCGGTAACAATCGGGATAAAAATGTCACGGTCATCATCACAAATGCAAAAAACCAATTTAATCGTCCTGTTGCAATTAAATACGTCAACAACATTCCGATTAAACTGATAACTAAAATACGACTGTATTTTTTTAAAATATCGGGCGGTTTTTTGAGCAACGATTGCACAACGAAAAACGCAACAATAAAAAAAATCAGTTGAAACATCGGCTTTGCCTGTTAAACAATCAAACCATCTTCCATGTGCAACACCCTCCCTAATTTCGATGCTAATTCATGGTCATGCGTAACAACTAAAAAACTGACCTGCAATTCTTGATTAAGTTCGAGCATCAATTGATAAACTGCATCAGCGGTTTTGCTGTCTAAATTTCCTGTCGGTTCATCGGCTAAAACGAGTGCAGGTTTATTGATTAACGCTCTTGCCACCGCTGCGCGTTGACGTTCACCGCCTGATAATTCACCAGGTTTGTGTTCAATTCGATGTCCTAAACCAACACGTTTTAACAATTCTGTTGCTCGAATTTGAGCATTTTTTACAGATTCTTTACCAATCAACAGCGGCATAGCCACATTTTCTAAAACAGTAAATTCGCCAAGTAAATGATGTGCTTGGTAAATAAAACCAAGTGATTGATTGCGTAATTGTGCGAGTTTTGCACCGCTAACCGTATTTAAATTAACACCATTTAAAACCACTTCTCCGCTAGTTGGTTTATCCAAGCCGCCAAGTAAATGTAAAAGCGTGCTTTTGCCTGAACCTGACGCGCCCATAATTGCCACGCGCTCGCCGACCGAAATATTTAAATCCACGCCTTTCAACACATCAACGTCTAATTCACCGTAACGTTTGATTAAGTTTTTACATTCCAAAATCAATTTACTCATAACGCAATACCTCCGCGGGATTGATTTTCGCGGCTTGCCATGCAGGATAAATCGTTGCGAGCAGTGACAAAAAAAATGCCATGCCTGCAATCGAATAAACATCTGTCCAAACCAATTTTGATGGCAATTCACTAATGTAATAAACGTCGGCAGCCATGAATTGAACGTGAAATAATTTTTCAATCGCTGGCACTATCGTTTCAACATTTAACGCCAAAACTACTCCAAAAACTGTGCCGATAATTGTGCCAACTGCACCAATAATCGCGCCCAAAACCATGAAAATCCCCATCACCGATGGTGAAGTTAAACCTTGTGTTTTTAAAATTGCAATATCGCCGCGTTTATCCGTTACCACCATCACTAGCGTTGACACGATATTGAATGCGGCTACCGCCACAATCAACAATAAAATAATAAACATCACCGTTTTTTCGGTTTGAATTGCTCGGAAAAAATTGCTGTGCGCGAGCGTCCAATCGCTGACGTAATAATTGTTATAAAGAGCTTGAGATAAATCGTGCGTAATTTTAGGTGCATTGAATAAATCGTCTAATTTAATTCTCAAACCTGAAACAGCCGAATCTAAACGAAATAATTTTGCCGCATCATCGAGATGAATTAACGCCATATTGCGGTCGTATTCATACATTCCGACTTGGAATGTGCCGACAATGGTGAATCGGCGCATTCGCGGCACAACGCCTGCAGGTGTTGAATTCACTTGTGGGCTAATAACGGTAATTTTGTCACCAACGACTACCCCCAAATAATTTGCCAGTTCAATTCCCAAAACAATGCCATATTCACCTGCAACTAAATCGGTCAATTTACCTTCTTTCATTTTCGAGGCAACTTCAGACACTTTCGCTTCATTTTCAGGCAAAATGCCGCTTAACATTGTGCCGCTCACACGTCTGTCAGCGTTAATCATGACTTGCCCATTGATAAACGGCGCAGTGCCTTGAATATGAGGATAACCGACTAAACGCTGGTCGAGTTCTTGCCAATTATCAAGTTGTCCAGATTGTCCCGTAACGGTCGCGTGTGAGGTCATACCTAAAATGCGCTCACGCAATTCGGCTTCAAAACCGTTCATCACCGATAAAACTGTAATCAACGCGGTCACACCAAGCGCAATGCCTAAAACGGAAGTAAGTGTAATAAATGAAATGAATTGTGTGCGGCGTTTTGCGCGGGTGTAGCGCAAACCGATGTAAAAAATAAGAGGTTTAAACATGAATGATTTTTTGAAAAAAGTTAGGCTTTCGGTTTGTAGCAGTCACTACAAAAACCATAAAGATAAAAATTGTGGTCGGTGAGTTTGTAACCCAGTTTTTCAGCGATTTCGCGTTGACGATTTTCAATAAATTCATCGTGAAATTCATCAACTTTTCCGCATTTTACGCAAACTAAATGATCGTGATGTCCGCCATCGTCAAGTTCAAAAACAGAATTTCCACTCTCAAAATGGTGGCGCGTAACCAATCCAGCTGATTCAAATTGCGTTAAGACGCGATAAACGGTTGCTAATCCAATATCGCCGTCTTCTTGTAATAAAATTTTATACACATCTTCAGCTGAAAAATGCCGTTTGTCCGCGTGTTTTTCTAAAAGTTGCAAAATTTTAATGCGTGGTGCAGTGACTTTTAAGCCCGCATTTTTAAGTTCGACGTTTTCTTGATTATCCATATTGAAATTCTCGAAAAGAGTTTAATTTCGTGCATTGTAACGTTTTTTTAAACCTAAGCGCATGACTGTTTAGGGCAATTACCGTAGAATTCGCGCCATTCCTTATTCTTTTTTAATTTTCAACTCATGCGAAAATCCATTTTAGTTTTTAGCTTACTTAGTTTGCCGTTAATATCATGTTCAACGGCTTTTGAGTATTTACCTTATGTTTATAAAGTCGATGTTAATCAAGGAAATATGATTGACCAAGCGATGATTGACCAATTGCGGCCAACTATGACAAAACGCCAAGTTTTATACATTATGGGTTCGCCAATGTTAGTTGATTATTTTCATCAAAATCGTTGGGATTATATTTATTCGTCAAAAAAATCGGGCGAAAATTATGAGCAAAAAGCAATTTCCATTTTCTTTGAGAGCGACCAAATCAAAAGTATTCAAGGTGATTTCAAACCCAGTTCAACGCCTGTTGCAAAACCTAATACTGATAAAATGGTCGATGTACCCAAACGGGATTTAGATAAAACATTAACTGAAAAATTTAGTGATTTATTTTGAAATCCGTTATTTGATTTTCTAACGATTCATCCACATTCAATTCACACGCTACACGCAAATAATTCGGTGTGTAGCCAAACACACAAATTTTGCCATTTTCTAATTCATCACGTTGCCCTTCCCAAAGCACAGAGAACGTTTGTCCAACGTTTTTCTGATAAAAATGTTGTTTCATTTCTTCTGCTAAAACGTGCAATTGTTCGCTGCGTTGTTTTTTAATTTCGTGTGAAACGGGATTCGGCAACGTTGCTGCTTTTGTGCCTTCGCGTGGCGAATAAGTGAAAATGTGAATATGTCCAAAATCACATTGCTTAATAAATTCAACACTTTCATTCCATTCTTCTTCGGTTTCATTTGGAAAACCGACAATGATGTCTGTCGTAATGTTGAAAAGTGGAATTTGCGCTCGCAAACGTTCAATCATTTTCGCGTATTCTTCTGTTTTACAGCGTCGCGCCATTCGACGTAAAACCGCATCTGAACCGCTTTGCAATGGTAAATGCAAATGTGGCATCAAACGGGAATTTTCAAATAACGTAAAAAATTCGTCATTCAATTCCCACGGTTCAAGCGACCCCAAACGTAAGCGCGGAATTTCGGTTTGTGTCAAAATTGCTTGAATTAAACTCACGATATTTTCGTTGTTATCGCTACCGTAACCACCTAAATGTACGCCTGTTAAAATCACTTCGTTAATGCCTTGCGCGTGCAAAGCGTTGATTTCAGAAATCACATCTGAAATGGTGCGACTGACTTCTTCACCTCGCGCTACCGTCACAATACAAAACGTGCAGCGATAGCGGCAACCGTCTTGCACTTTTACAAAAGCGCGTTGTCTACCGCGAGTAAAAAGTGCAATTTCAGCAGGTTCGGTTGCCATTTCGGGCATTGTTTCAAAAGTTAATTCAGTTAAGGCTTTTTCAACTAATAATGCTTTATCCTTGTTACTGACGACTAAATCAACGCCTAAAAGTGATTGGGCTTCAGATTGATTTAACGTTGCATAACAGCCACTGACAACTAATTTTGCCTGCGGATTTTCGCGGTGAATTCGGCGAATCAATTGACGTGATTTTCGTGCGGCATCTTGTGTCACGGCACAAGAATTGATGACGACTAATTGGGCAGCCGTCATTTTTTGCGTGATGGAATGCCCTTTTGTTTGAAAGGCTTGCGCCCAGGTTTCTAATTCGGCTTCGTTTAAACGACAACCTAACGTTTTTAAGTGAATTTGCATTAAAAATTGATAACTAGATAAAAAATAATTCGTTATGTTATCGGAAATTGTGTAAAAACGACCGAATTTAGAATACATCCTTAAAAAAGGATAGGATTTTTTACATCTTAATTTTAAGAATTCGACAAACTTTTTTGTTATTTTTTACTATAATTACAAATGGTTATTCATACAAATAAGAGAACTTAGGATTTTTCGACTCAGCTTCGATTTAAAAATTAAAATTAAATTGTCGGCTTTTTTTACACATTCAAATTTCAAATCAAATAGTTAAATATTTGGCACATAATTTGTTTGTTCCAGAATTCAGTTAGTTTATTTTTATAATTTTTTGGAGATTTATCATGTTAAAACAGACAAAATTGAAGTTGGCTTTGGCGATTAGTGGGGTGTTGTTGGCTTTTTCTTCAAATTCTAATGCAACCGCGCGATAACTTTAGCGGAATTCTCAAATACAGCGAATCATGTAAATTTCACAGGTGCAACAAATGGCGCATCAAGCTACACAGATGGAGAAATGACTATAACGGGAGGAAACATACAACAAAATTATTAGGAGCTTTACAAGGTCAAATGTTCACCAATGTATCTGTACCAGGTGGTGGCACAACAATAATCAGTTTTTTAACTGCAGTATCGGCAGTTGGGTTTGATGGCATTTATAGCATAAACAAATTAGCATTTGAACTTTATGACAAAAACAATGTTTTATTAGACAGTAGTTTAACTGCTCCTAAAAATTATAATATTATCGCGCCAGGAACTTTGAGTGGTTTTTTTGGGTTATCAACGGGGCTGAACAACATATCGACTGTAAAAATTCATATGCCTACGAAAGAGAATCTGGGTAATTTGTACCTAGATAATGTAATTTATCAAACAGTAGAAAAAGTTCCAGAACCGACATCAATCACATTATTAGGCATGGGTGCATTAGGTTTCCGCAGCATCACGTCGTAAAAAATCAGTGTAAAAATTCTGACACCTCAAAAAAACCGCCCTTCGAGATTACTCGGAGGGCGGTTTTTTTTGTGAGAAAATGAAATGTTTTTTGATGTTTATTGCACTCAAATCAATAATAATGCGTGATTAAATTCAACATTAAAATAGACAATAGTAGAGATTTAATCATGCAAAACGCGATAAACATTTTGCCATTTTTAGAAGAAGATTTAGGAACAGGTGATATTACCGCCCAAATTATTCCCGAAAATCGGCAAGCTACAGCTGAATTGGTGACACGCGAAACGATGGTTTTGTGTGGTCGTGATTGGTTTGATGCGGTTTTTAAGCATTTAGACGCAAGTATTTCAATTGAATGGCACGCTCAAGAAGGTGAAAAAGTCGCTGAAAATAGCAAACTTTGCACATTAAAAGGTTCAGCACGAAATTTGTTAACAGGTGAACGAACGGCGATGAATTTATTGCAAACATTGTCTGCAACAGCAACGATTTCACGCGAATATGCTGACGCAATTCAAGGCATAAATTGCAAAATTTTAGACACACGAAAAACCATTCCAGGTTTGCGCGTTGCACAAAAATACGCGGTGCGTTGCGGTGGTTGTTTTAATCATCGAATCGGCTTATTTGATGGCGTTTTGATTAAAGAAAATCACATTATTGCGGCAGGTTCGATTGCGAATGCGGTGAAAATGGCGCGTGAACAAAGCGATGTGCCGATTGAAGTCGAAGTCGAAAATTTTGATGAACTTGAACAAGCTCTAAACGCAAAACCTGACCGAATTATGCTTGATAATTTCTCGCTTGAAGATTTGAAAAAAGCGGTGATTTTGACAGCAAAAAAAGTTGAACTTGAAGCCTCAGGAAATATCGATTTGACAACGATTCGCGCAGTGGCAGAAACAGGCGTTGATTTTGTTTCAATTGGCGCGTTAACAAAAAACATTCGTGCAATTGATTTATCAATGCGAATTACACAACAAAAATAAAAAATTTTTAGGAAGAAAAATGACAACAAAAATAACATTCAATGTTCAAAACGGCGGTTCATTAAATGGTGAAGCGCGAGTTGCTGGCGATAAATCCATTTCACATCGTTCAATTATGCTCGGTTCGCTCGCTGAAGGCACGACACACGTTACTGGATTTTTAGAAGCTGAAGACGCGCTGGCAACGTTGCAAGCCTTCCGAGATATGGGCGTAGAAATCGAACGACAAGGAGAAGGTTGCGTGACTATTCACGGCGTGGGAAAACACGGTTTAAAAGCTCCGAAAGCTCCGCTTTATTTGGGAAATTCTGGAACATCAATGCGCCTTTTGAGTGGTTTGTTGTCAGGACAAAATTTTAATTCTGTTTTAACAGGTGACGAATCATTGTCAAAACGTCCAATGAAACGTGTTACCGAACCATTGGCAAAAATGGGCGCAAAAATTAAAACTACTGAAAAAGGCACTGCACCATTAGAAATTACGGGCAAAGCGGGACAATTGGTTGGTATTGATTACGAGATGCCAATGGCAAGCGCACAAGTGAAATCATGTTTGTTGCTTGCTGGAATGTACGCGCAAGGTGAAACCAAAGTCACCGAACCTGCGCCAACTCGTGACCACACCGAACGAATGTTGAACGGTTTTGGTTATCCCGTTTCAGTGAATGGAAATCAAGCTAGCATTAACGCTGACGGCAAATTAACTGCGATGACAATCGATGTCCCAAGCGATATTTCATCAGCCGCATTTTTCTTAGTTGGCGCATCGATTGCTGAAAATTCAAATGTTTTACTCAAACACGTTGGAATCAACCCAACGCGCACAGGCGTAATTGATATTTTGAAATTGATGGGCGCGAACATTGAAGTTTTGAATGAACGAATTGTGGGTGGTGAACCTGTCGCCGATTTGCGTGTTACGTCAGCACAATTGAAAGGCATCGAAATCCCTGAACACCTTGTGCCGTTAGCGATTGATGAATTTCCTGTTTTGTTTATTGCAGCGGCTTATGCCGAAGGTAAAACCCGTTTGACTGGCGCAGAAGAATTGCGCGTTAAAGAATCGGATAGAATTCAAGTGATGGCGGACGGTTTGCAAATTTTGGGTGTAAATGCACAACCAACACCGGACGGAATGATTATTCAAGGCGGACAAATTGGCGGTGGAACGGTTGAATCTCATGGCGACCACAGAATTGCAATGGCATTTGCGATTGCGGGTTTGCGAGCAAATGCGCCAATTGAAATTTTAGATTGCGCGAACGTAAATACCTCGTTCCCAGAATTCAAAAACATTGCGACAAATTTAGGTTTAAAACTCACGACCGAGGAAAACTAAATGGAAACTGTTTTAACCATTGATGGTCCAAGTGGCGCAGGAAAAGGCACTGTAAGCCGTTTGATTGCTGGAGAATTAGGCTGGAATTATTTGGACAGCGGTGCGATTTATCGCGCGTTAGCTCTTGAAATTACAGAAAAAGATATTGAACACGGAAGTATTGAAGGTATTGTCGAAGCAGCGTTGGCAATGGATTTACGTTTTGAATGTGGCGAAGAACGTGCTGTTTTATTAAATGGCAATGACATTACTGATTTACTTGCTTTAGAAAGTACAGGCAATACAGCATCGAAAATTGCTGCCATTCCTGAAATTCGTGCCGCCTTGTTACAAAAACAGCATGATTTTTTGCAAGCTCCAGGTTTAGTTGCTGATGGACGTGATATGGGAACGGTTGTTTTTCCTGATGCAAAATTCAAAGTTTTTTTAACTGCAAGCGCGGAAGAAAGAGCGCAAAGACGTTATAAACAGTTGAAACTCAAAGGAATTGATGCTAATCTTGCCGCGATAACTGCCGATATACAAGAACGCGATCAGCGTGACAGCGAACGACAAATTTCACCGTTAGTTCCTGCCGTAGATGCCGTTTATATTGATTCTTCGGCGATGTCGATTCAAGACGTTGTCAAAGAAGTGTTAAGTTTAGTTCGTTAAGAACACAATTACAGACCGCCGCAGATAACCTGCGGTTTTTTATTAACTATTTACTATACAAAAAAGATTGGCGTAAAACCTAATCTTGGGAAACAAAATGAGCGAAAGTTTTGCTGCATTATTAGAAGAAAGTTTAACCAAGACCAAAATGAGTCCTGGTGCAATGTTAATCGGTACCGTTATCGACATCGAAAACGATATGATTATTGTCAGCACGCATTCAAAATCAGAAGGCGTGATTCCGAAATGGCAATTTTTGAATGCTAACGGCGAATTAGAAGTTTCAGTTGGCGACGAAATCGAAGTGGCGTTGGACTTATTTGAAGACGGTTTAGGCGCGACGCTTCTTTCCCGCGATAAAGCGAAGAAAAACAAAGCTTGGTTTGAACTTGAAACCGCATTTGAAAAAGACGCGACAATTATCGGGCGTATTAACGGTAAAGTTCGTGGTGGTTTCACTGTTGAAGTGGGCGCATTACGCGCATTCTTACCTGGTTCACTTGTTGACGTTCGTCCTGTTCGTGACACAACTTTCTTAGAAGGTCGTGATTTAGAATTCAAAGTCATCAAAATCGACCAAAAACGCAACAACGTGGTGCTTTCACGTCGTGCCGTAGTTGAAAAAGAATACAGCGCAGAACGCGAAGAATTATTGAAAACGCTTGAAGAAGGCGCAACAGTTGTCGGTATCGTTAAAAACTTAACCGATTACGGTGCGTTCATTGATTTAGGCGGTGTTGACGGTTTGTTACATATCACTGATATGGCGTGGAGACGTGTACGTCATCCGTCTGAATGTGTTGAAATTGGTCAAGAAATCAACGTTAAAGTCTTGAAATATGACAAAGACAAAAACCGTGTATCTTTAGGCATGAAACAAATGAATGAAGATCCATGGTTGAACATTGCACGCCGCTACCCAGCTGGCACGCGCGTATTCGGCAAAGTGAATAACTTAACGGATTACGGTTGCTTTGTTGAAATCGAAGAAGGCGTTGAAGGATTAGTCCACGTTTCAGAAATGGACTGGACAAACAAAAACGTTAACCCAGGTAGATTGGTTCAATTAGGTGACGAAGTTGAAATCATGGTATTGGAAATCGACGAAGAACGTCGTCGCATTTCATTAGGCATGAAACAATGCAAACCAAATCCTTGGGATGAATTCGCAGCAACTCACAACAAAGGCGATAAAATCTCTGGCAAAATCAAATCAATCACTGATTTCGGTATCTTCATTGGTTTAGATGGCGGCATTGATGGCTTAGTTCACATGTCTGATATTTCATGGGAAGCGGAAGGCGAAGCAGCTGTTCGTGACTTCAAAAAAGGCGACGAACTTGAAACAATCATTTTAGCGGTTGATTCTGAACGTGAACGAATTTCTTTAGGTATCAAACAATTAGCACAAGACCCATTCCAAAATTTCTTAGCAACGCATGAAAAAAATAGCGTTGCAAAAGGAATAGTTAAAGAAGTTGACGCAAAAGGCGCAACGATTAGCTTAGAAGACGGCGTTGAAGGTTATTTGAGAGCAAGCGATTTTGCGAAAGATTTAGTTTTAAATGTTGGCGACAGTGTTGAAGCGAAATTCGTCGGTATCGATAAAAAATCGAAAACTATCAGCTTGTCAATGAGAGCGAAAGAAGAACACGTTCGCGCTGAAAAAGAACACGTTGTTTCTGCAAAAGATTATTCTGCAGCAGCACAACAAAATGTTGCACCCACTTTAGGTGATATTTTCAAGCAACAAATGGAAAAGTAATTCCGTGAGTTCGCAGAGGAGACGCGGCTTGTCGTGTCTCCTTTTTTATTTTTGGCAGGAGCGCAGGTGACAAAATCTGAACTAATTGATGTGCTGACAAAGCAACAAAACCATCTCGCTTTAAAAGATGTTGAGTTGGCAGTCAAATGTATTATTGAGCAAATGAATCAAGCGTTAGCAACTGGCGAACGGATTGAAATTCGAGGTTTTGGCAGTTTTTCGTTGCGAGTGCGTCCGCCGCGAATTGGTCGAAATCCAAAAACAGGTGAATCGGTGGCGTTATCGAAAAAACACGTTCCGCATTTCAAACCTGGAAAGGAATTGCGTGATCGCGTTAATGATTCCGCAGACAAATATAAAATTATTGAATAAAGCACTTGTAAAGAAGTGCAACCAATTTTCAGAAATAGCGTGGCTTTTTAGTCACGCTATTTTTTTGTTTTAAAATTACGCTTGAGTATTGATAATAATCCCAAGTGGACTTTGTCCCTCTAAATTTTGCGCCAACGTTTGTAAGAACGCGGCTAAACTTGTAGGATTTTCAGGTGTTGCACCTTGAGCGCCCAAAATACTTTGAAAACTATTTTGTATGGATTGAATTTTTGACGAATTACTATTATCAGAAACTGGATTTAAATTTAGGTTATCCACTAATTTTTGTATATTCGCCAAAATGTTTCCTACCGTTGTACTACTATCAGCCGTATAAGCAGCTAACGCGGTAGTATTTACTTCACTTGATTCATTATCAGTTGAGCCACTTTCAGAGAATTCACTTTCTTGTGAAAATTGATTTTGTAAAGCCGACTGCGTTTGATTAGCAATAGTTGGCGTTTGTTCTGAATTTTTTTGGCTCAGAATCGAAAATAAATCTTGAATAAATGAACTGATAGATTTTTGAGTATCGTCTTCTCGTAAAGAGGATTTGTCAGTTGCACTAATGACAGGTGCTGTGTTGATTGTTGGATTTGCCACCCGAAGTTGTGCGAAAGCCGTTTCTATATATGACGAAAAAGCCGATTGATTAGCTGCATTATTCGCTAAATTCGTACCATTAACATTAGCAACTTTGCTAGTGATTTGTGGATTGTAGAAATTATTAGAAACTAAAGATATATTGTCTATCATTATGAACCTGCCTTTTTAGCGATGAAATCGAATAAAATGAAACCGTTATTATAAGGCGATTTACGCCTAACCGATTTATCGGATTCTACGCCATTTACTTTAGAAATAAACTGACTTACTTCACATTTTTTAAGGATTAACTATGTTAGAAACTTATCGCAAGCACGTTGAAGAACGTGAAAAACAAGGGGTTGCACCAAAACCATTAAATGCTGTGCAAACCGCACAACTTGTCGAATTATTCAAAAATCCTCCCACTGGCGAAACCCATTTTATTTTGGATTTACTCGCAAACCGTATTCCTGCGGGTGTTGATGAAGCGGCGTATGTAAAAGCGGGATTTTTAGCGGCGATTGCAAAAAGCGAAACAAATTCCCCGATTTTGAGTGCTGAACGTGCTACCGAATTACTTGGCACAATGCTTGGTGGTTACAACATCGCCCCATTGATTGATTTACTCGATAATTCAAATGAAGAAATTTGTCAGCTTGCGGCAAAAGGTTTGTCGCACACGTTGTTAATTTTCGATGCGTTTCACGACGTTGAAAATAAAGCCAAAGCGGGAAATAAATTCGCTGCCCAAATTTTGCAATCATGGGCGGCGGCGGAATGGTTCACAGCGAAAAATGTCACACCCGAAAAATTAACCGTCACCGTTTTCAAAGTCACAGGTGAAACAAATACAGACGATTTGTCCCCTGCTCCCGATGCGTGGTCACGACCTGATATTCCATTGCACGCCAAAGCGATGCTCAAAATGCCGCGCGATGGCATCACAAACGCTGAAGCACAAATTGCCGAATTAAAACAAAAAGGATTTCCTGTTGCTTATGTTGGCGACGTTGTCGGCACGGGTTCATCACGCAAATCCGCGACAAATTCCGTTTTATGGTTTATGGGCGACGACATTCCGCACATTCCAAATAAACGAGAAGGCGGCGTGTGTATTGGCGGCAAAATCGCGCCAATTTTTTTCAACACAATGGAAGATTCAGGCGCATTGCCGTTTGAATGTGACGTAAGTCAATTCGCAATGGGCGACACAATTGATATTTTCCCGTATCAAGGCGAAGTTAAACGCCATGACAGCGATGAAATAATTTGCAAATTTGAATTAAAAACCGATGTGTTACTCGATGAAGTTCGCGCAGGCGGACGAATTCCGTTAATTATTGGACGTGGTTTAACTGACCGTGCGCGAATTGCTTTAGGTTTAGAATCATCAACCGTTTTCAAACGTCCAACTGATGAACAAGACAGCGGAAAAGGTTTTACACTTGCCCAAAAAATGGTTGGTCAAGCGTGTGGTGTAATTGGCGTGCGTCCGAATACTTATTGCGAACCGCGAATGACAACAGTTGGTTCTCAAGATACTACTGGACCAATGACGCGCGACGAATTAAAAGATTTAGCGTGTTTAGGTTTTTCAGCAGATTTGGTCATGCAATCTTTCTGTCACACCGCCGCGTATCCGAAACCTGTCGATGTTGAAATGCAACACACGTTGCCTGATTTCATCATGAATCGTGGCGGCGTTTCGTTGCGTCCCGGCGATGGGATTATCCATTCTTGGTTAAACCGAATGTTATTACCTGATACTGTTGGAACAGGTGGCGATTCACACACACGTTTTCCGATTGGAATTTCATTTCCCGCAGGTTCTGGATTGGTGGCTTTCGCCGCGGCAACAGGCGTGATGCCGCTTGATATGCCCGAATCAGTTTTAGTACGTTTTACAGGTGAAATGCAAGCGGGAATTACGTTGCGTGATTTGGTCAACGCGATTCCTTATGCTGCAATTCAAAAAGGACTTTTAACCGTTGATAAAAAAGGCAAGAAGAACGTTTTTTCAGGTCGTATTTTAGAAATTGAAGGCTTACCCGATTTGAAAGTCGAACAAGCGTTTGAATTGTCTGATGCGTCGGCAGAACGTAGCGCGGCGGGTTGTACTGTGCGTTTGAATGAAGCCCCGATTCGTGAATACCTGAATTCAAACATCACGTTGTTAAATTGGATGATTAAAGAAGGTTACGGCGATGCCCGCACGATTGAACGTCGAATTGCGAAAATGCAAGAATGGCTCGCAACGCCTGTATTGCTTGAACCAGATGCCGATGCAGAATACTTTGCAGTCATTGAAATCAATTTGAATGAAATCACTGAGCCATTGCTTGCATGTCCAAATGACCCTGATGATATTAAAAAATTATCCGATGTCGCAGGCACGCATATTGATGAAGTGTTTTTAGGTTCGTGCATGACAAATATCGGTCATTTCAGAGCGGCTGAAAAATTACTGAAACAACAAACGACTGATTTGCCGAGCAAATTGTGGATTGCGCCACCAACAAAAATGGACGTTTCGCAACTCACGAAAGAAGGCGTTTATGACACGTTTGAAAAAGCGGGGGCACGCTTAGAAATGCCAGGTTGTTCGCTTTGCATGGGCAATCAAGCACGAGTAAAAGAAGGTGCGACCGTTGTTTCAACCTCAACACGAAATTTCCCAAATCGTTTAGGCGACGACACAAACGTGTTTTTATCGTCAGCAGAATTAGCGGCAGTGTGTTCAATTTTAGGTAAAATTCCAACAGTTGAAGAATATATGCGTTATGCCGTACAAATCAACGAAACGGCTGATGAAACGTATCAATATTTGAATTTTGACCAAATCGCCGATTATCGCGGTTAATTTCCAAACGTTTAAAAACAAAAAAGGCGTAATTTTTACGCCTTTTTTGTGTGATTTAGGATTTCATTATGACTGTTTCATTTCGCTTATTATTAGGTTTGTATTTAATTATTCCGTTATGTTTATTGTTATACGGATTAGATTCCATCGTGTTACAACATTATTTACTTGATAATCTGCCATCAAAACCAACGCATTTTCTGCTGTTTCAAATTTTATTTGGCACGCCGCATATTTTGGCAAGTGCGGTTTTATTGACGACAAACGCTGAGTATTTTCAGTTTTACAAACGAAATTTAGCATTAGCGACATTAGCAATTATTGCAATTTTTGGCATCGGAAGTTTGTTTATTCCGTATCGTGTTTTTTATGTTGCAGTAGCAAGCTGGACAGTTTTTCATGTTTTAAAACAACAACACGGCGTTGCTCGCGGTATTTGTCAATTACCAAATTGGGCATTTCACAGTTTATTGTGGTTGAGTGTTTCGGCAGGATTACTGATTTATATCGGGATTTTTTTGCACAATAGTTTAGAAATTGAAACGCTTGAACAACTTAAAAATACATCTGAAATTTTGACAACGTTGTTAGTTATTCTTGCGTTTTTTTGTCAGCGTTACGTTCCAACTTCATTTGGAAAAATCTTTTTATGGGCAAACGTTTTTCTTGTTGTCAGCAGTTTTTATTTTTATTCAGAAGGTTATTATTTTTTTGCAATTTTGATTCCGCGTTTGGTTCATGATGCAACGGCGTATATTTTTTACGTTACACACGATTTCAACAAACATTCGAGAGAACCGAAAAATGCGTTTTATCGTTTTGCAAAACGCTATTCGATTTCAATTTTTGTGTTATTGCCAATTTCGACTTTTGCGTTAGCGTTTATTTTGCAGGCTTATGGTGATGTTGTAATTGCGTGGTTGACGCGCGAAATTTTTGGAGTCGAAATTCGCAAAGTTATGACACTTGGTGTTATTGGTTATTTATCATTGATGCACTATTTTAGCGAATCAATAACATGGAAAAACGATTCACCTTACAGACAATTTATTTCATTTTCAAAATGACACTGACTAATTTACAAAAAAAACTACTCAACGATTTTCAACGGAATTTTCCACTTTCAACAACGCCTTTTGCAGACATTGCCGCAAATTTGAATGTGAGTGAAAACGATGTTTTACAAGCCTTTCAAGATTTAAACGATAAAAACTTTATCAGCCGAATTGGTGCAATTATTCCACCAAATCAAATTGGCGTAAGTACATTAGCGGCGATTTCCGTGCCTGAAAATGAATTAGAAAAAGTTGCCGCGAAAGTCAGTGAGTTTAGCGAAGTAAATCATAATTATGAGCGTGAAAATGCGGTGAATTTATGGTTTGTTGTGATTGCAAATAATTCAATCCATTTAAACAATGTAATTCAAGCAATTGAGCAAAAAACAGGTTATAACGTGTTATGTTTCCCGCTTGAAAAAGAATTTTTTATTGATTTGAGTTTTAAAATGGATTTTGTGAATGCTTGACGAATTAGACCAAAAATTACTCGCGCAATTGAGCGAAGGTTTACCAATTTGTTCACGTCCTTATTTAGAGATTGGCACACGTTTAGGAATTAGTGAAAACGACGTGATTGAACGTTTAAAACAATTACAAACAAATGGAATTATTAAACGTTTTGGCGTAATCGTAAAACATGCAACCGTTGGTTATCGTGCAAATGCAATGTGTGTGTGGCAAGTTCCTGAAAATCAAATTGATGAAATTGCCGCATATTTATTGAAATTTTCTTTTGTCACGTTGTGTTATCAACGCCCAACTTTGTCACAATGGCGTTACAATCTTTACTGCATGATTCATGGCAAAGACAAAGAAACGGTGAATGCTCAAATCGCACAAATAAATTCAAATTCCCAAATGAGAAATTTTGAACATCAAATTTTATTTAGTCGAAAATGCTTTAAACAACGTGGCGCAATTTACCGAAATTAAAAACCTACTGCTTTACTCAAGAATTAAAGCACTCTAAAATACAACCAAACAAATACACAGAGAAACCCAATGTCAGAAAGTAACGACGAAATTAACAGCCTTTTAAATCAAGAATATAAACAGGGTTTTGTCAGTGATATTGAAGCGGACACGTTTGCAGTAGGTTTAAACGAAGACGTGATTGCTCAATTATCGAAAGTCAAAGGCGAACCCGAATTTATGTTGGAATATCGGTTAAAAGCCTTTCGTCATTGGCAAAAAATGCCGTCACCTGATTGGGCGCAACTCAAAATTGACCCGATTGATTATCAAGCAATTAGCTACTATTCCGCGCCAAAAAGTAAAAATAAACCGAAAAGTTTGGATGAAATCGATCCTGAAATTTTAGAAGCCTACAAAAAATTAGGCATTCCACTTGCCGAACAAGAACAACTCGCTGGCATTGCGGTGGATGCGGTATTTGACAGCGTTTCGGTTGCCACGACTTTCAAAGGAAAATTGCACGAAGCGGGTGTGATTTTCTGCCCCATTTCTGAGGCGATTCGTGATTATCCTGAACTCGTGAAAGAGTATTTAAGTTCCGTTGTTTCAGTGGGCGATAATTTTTTTGCGGCGTTAAATTCAGCCGTTTTTACCGATGGTTCGTTTGTTTATATTCCCAAAGGCGTGCGTTGCCCGATGGAACTTTCGACCTACTTTCGTATCAATGCCAGCAACACAGGGCAGTTTGAACGGACGTTGATTATTGCCGATGAAGGCAGTTATGTTTCATATTTAGAAGGGTGCAGTGCGCCGCAACGCGATGAAAACCAACTCCATGCCGCTGTTGTCGAATTAGTCGCGCTAAAAGATGCCGAAATTAAATACTCGACCGTGCAAAACTGGTATCCAGGTGACAAAGAAGGTAAGGGCGGCATTTATAATTTCGTTACCAAACGCGCGTATTGCAAAGGCGATAATTCCAAAGTCTCTTGGACACAAGTTGAAACAGGCTCGGCGATTACTTGGAAATATCCCAGTTGCATTTTGAAAGGTGATAATTCTGTTGGTGAATTTTATTCGGTCGCCGTTACCAACAATTTGCAACAAGCTGACACTGGCACAAAAATGATTCATGTCGGAAAAAACACCAAAAGCACCATTATTTCAAAAGGCATTTCGGCTGGCAAAGCACAAAACAC